>CALBAF010000486.1 GCA_937926415.1 uncultured Actinomyces sp. | reverse complement strand
CCCGCCCGTGCCCTCCGGTCCCTCCGGCGCCCTCCACACCGGCGGTGCCTGGTGTGCTGAGGTCTGGCTTGGCGCGTTGTCTCGCGATCCGGCCAGGACCCGCCGCCACCCATGGGTGCCGCCACCTGGCCCTGTCGGCCAGGTGTGCGGTTGTCTGAAACCGTCGTCGCCTTTGCGGGCGCGAAATGGGCGTTTTTGGTGCAATTTTCGGGTGCAGAGGTGATGCCGGTTTCAAGGCTCCCTTGTTGGGGGCGAGCGGTGGTGTTGTCGGTTTCAATGTCGCCATGTTGTCGCGCCTTGTGCACGAAAAAGCTCGCCCTGCGGCGCTGTGTCATCGTGAAAGCGCGAAAAAGTTCGCCCTGCGCGCTCACAATGGCCCAAAATCGGCGTTTTTAGGCATGCTGGGCGAGTTTTTTCGCGGAAAAGTCGTCGGAGGGGCTGTGCTGGGCGAACTCTTTCGCGCGCGCGGCCCGAGAAGAGGCTCGCCTCGGCCTCGTCGTCAGTCGTTACGCCCTGAGCGCAGCGGACTCAAGCCGCGTGACCTCGCCTTGCACTCTGGGAGGGTGAGTGCCAAAATCGTAGTTAGCACTCCGACATGGAGAGTGATAAGACCACCGGTTCGATGAGGCCACCTCAAAAGTGTGGCCGTCCGTCGCGGGCATCGAACCTGATCCGCATCGCGGAAGGACATATTTCCAATGAGCAAGATCATCAAGTTTGATGAGGATGCCCGTCGTGGCATGGAGAACGGCCTCAACCTGCTGGCCGACACCGTTAAGGTGACGCTTGGCCCCAAGGGCCGCAACGTCGTGCTCGACAAGAAGTGGGGCGCCCCCACGATCACCAAGGATGGCGTCTCCGTCGCCAAGGAAATCGACCTCGACGATCCGTTCGAGCGCATCGGCGCCGAGCTGGTGAAGGAAGTTGCCAAGAAGACCGACGACGTCGCAGGTGACGGCACCACCACCGCGACCGTTCTGGCCCAGGCGCTGGTCCACGAGGGCCTGCGTAACGTTGCCGCCGGCTCCAACCCGATCGCCCTCAAGCGCGGCATCGACCAGGCCGTCGAGGCCATCGTTGAGCAGCTGCACGCCGACGCCAAGCCCGTCGAGACCACCGAGCAGATCGCTGCCACGGCCTCCATCTCCGCCAACGACCCCGCCATCGGCAAGCTCATCGCCGAGGCCTTCGAGAAGGTCGGCGCCGAGGGCGTCGTCACCGTCGAGGAGACCAACTCCTTCGACACCACCCTGGAGACCACCGAGGGCATGCGCTTCGACAAGGGCTACCTGTCGGCCTACTTCGTGACCGACCAGGAGCGCCAGGAAGCCGTCCTCGAGGATGCCTACGTCCTCCTCATGGACTCCAAGATCTCCAACGTCAAGGACATCGTCCCCGTCCTGGAGAAGGTCATGCAGACCGGCAAGCCCCTCGCGATCATCGCCGAGGACGTCGAGGGCGAAGCCCTCGCCACGCTGGTCGTCAACAAGATCCGCGGCACCTTCAAGTCCGTGGCCGTCAAGGCCCCCGGCTTCGGCGAGCGCCGCAAGGCGATGCTGCAGGACATGGCCATCCTGACGGGTGGCCAGGTCATCTCCGAGACCGTCGGCCTCTCCCTCGAGAACGCTGACCTCGAGCTGCTGGGCCGCGCCCGCAAGATCGTCGTCTCCAAGGATGAGACCACCATCGTCGAGGGCGCTGGCGACAAGGACATGCTGGATGCCCGCGTGCGCCAGATCCGCCAGGAGATCGAGAACACCGACTCCGACTACGATCGCGAGAAGCTGCAGGAGCGCCTCGCCAAGCTGGCTGGCGGCGTCGCCGTCATCAAGTCCGGCGCGGCCACCGAGGTCGAGCTCAAGGAGCGCAAGCACCGCATCGAGGACGCCGTTCGTAACGCTCGCGCGGCTTCCGAAGAGGGTCTGGTCGCCGGCGGTGGCGTCGCCCTGATCCAGGCTGCCGCCGTGGCGCTGCCCAAGCTCGACGCCCTCACCGGCGACGAGGCGACCGGCGTGAACATCGTGCGCCTGGCCATCTCTGCCCCGCTCAAGCAGATCGCTGAGAACGCGGGCGTTGAGGGTGGCGTGGTTGCCGACCGCGTTGCGAACATGGAGCCCGGCCACGGCCTGAACGCCGCGACCGGCGAGTACACCGACCTCATGGCCGCCGGCATCTCCGACCCGGTCAAGGTCACCCGTTCCGCGCTGCAGAACGCTGCGTCCATCGCAGGCATGTTCCTGACGACCGAGGCCGTTGTCGCCGACAAGCCTGAGGCTCCGGCCGCCGGTGGCGACGACGCTGGCGCTGGCATGGGCGGCATGTACTGAGCCGCTCAGCGTTAAGCTGATCCGCCTGGGGGTGGGACTCGAAAGGGTCCCGCCCCCAGGCGTTTTTGTATCTCCGTTGCCTCGGGACGAGGCCATGGCCCCTCGTGCGGGAACGGGGAGTGGGTGTAGCCCTCAGGACCCAGCGAAGAGGGAGGCGGAATGAGTCTCTGCGTCGGCGTAGGTGGAGGCTGCGACTTGCATCTGGGACGAGATTGCGTCCAGGGCGTCGTGCGTCTGTGCTTGGATGCCCTGCCACTGGGTGATGGTCGCCTGGAAATTCACCTGCGCCCCGCCGGTCCAGGAGTCCTGCAAGGCCAAGAGCTGGGCCATCATCGTGTCCACCTCGGTGCGGATGGTCGATGCGGTCGTGCAGGCCTGCGCGGAGGCAGCAGCAATTTGTTCGGCGTCGACGGCGTATGCGGTCATGATGTCACTCCTTTGTGGGACCCCGGGTGGGTCCGTCGACATCGACGCTACGCGCGTGACGACGCGTGATCGAGGCAGAATTGGCGCCCTGTGGATAACTGCCCGCGCCGGAAGGTGCCTGTGGATAGCCCCGAGGTGTACCCGTGCTGCTGATGGGCAAGCTACTGGAGGGCCTGGTCGCGGCGCCGGTGGGTGGTGGCAGGGCCAGGGCGGGCCTCGAGATCGATCACTCCGAGCCGTCAGGCTCGCGTGTGGCGATCTCGCGGGCGGGCCGCCGCCCACCGGCACACACAGCGGCCGGGCCCCACAAAGCAACACAAGAGCCCCTGCGCGGCATAGCAAAAGGGGCCGGCATCAGCCGACCCCTTGCGCGAGTGCCCTCACTCATCCATGAGGGACACCTTGATGCCACCCACCAGCGAGGCGACGACGTTATAGAGCATGGCTCCCAGCGTCGACAGGGCGGTGAGCAGAATGACGTTGATGACCGCGACGATGGTCGCGTAGGAGATGACGCGCGGCAGGCGAGCGTAGTCCAGCAGGTCGGCGTAGCGGCCGGCGCCCATGGTCTTGAGGAATTCCTCAAGCTGGCTGAAGACGTGCATGGCGTCGACCATGAGCCACAGGACGATCGTGGCGACGACCATTGCGATACCCAGGGCGACGGACAGCAGGAACGCCACCTTCATGACGGTCCACGCGTCGATGCGCGCGATGGCCAGGTCAACTCGGCGGGGAGCGTCGCTGCGGGTGCTCGAGACGTGGTCGCTCATGGGTTTCCTTCCAGGTCGCACTTCCTACCTGCCAGGCTACCGCATCGCCTGGCACCGGCGCTGGTTCCGCGCCGCTTTGGAAGCTTGATCACGGGACGAGGCGGGGGCCTCGTCCCGTGATCGTGCGTCACTTGTCAGTGTCTGCGGTGTCGTCGCCGCCTGCGGGGGCCGTGGCCTCGTCCGCGGGGGTGTCGGTCCCCTCTACGACCTCGGTGGTCTCGATGTTCTCGGTGTCCTCGTCCTCGTCGCCCGAGTCGGAGTTGCGGGTGATCGCGATGATGCGGTCGCCGTCGTCCGGGCGGGCGAAGATGACGCCCATGGTGTTGCGGGCGGTGGGTCGCACGTCGGAGGCGTTGACCTGGACGAGCTTGCCGGACTCGGTGATGACCATGACGTCTTCATCGGGTCGCACGACGAGGGCGCCGACGAGGCCGCCGCGTTCGTCGACGAGCTTGCCGACGCGCACGCCGAGGGTGCCGCGCGACTTCGTCGGGTATTCCTCGACGGGGGTGCGCTTGGCGTAGCCGGACTCGGTGACGATCAGCAGGTCGGTGTTCTCGCGCGGGACCTCCATGCTGAGCAGTTCGTCGTCGCCGCGGAACTTCATGCCGCGCACACCGGACGTGGAGCGACCCATGGAGCGCAGCTGGTCGTCGGTGGCGGTGAAGCGCACGGCCTGGCCGTCGCGGGACACGAGGATGAGGTCCTCGTCGGCCATGATGGTCTGCGCGGAGACCAGCTCGTCGGGCTTGCCGTCCTCGTCTTCGCGCAGGTTGATGGCGATGATGCCGCCGGAGCGGGGCGAGTTGTACAGGCTCAGCGGGGTCTTCTTGACGAGGCCGCGCTTGGTGGCCAGGACCAGGAAGTCCGCGTCCTCGTAGGTGCGGATCGCGAGGACCTGCGCGATGTGCTCGTCGGGCTGGAAGGCCAGCAGGTTTGCGACGTGCTGGCCCTTGGCGTCGCGGCCGCCCTCGGGGATCTCGTAGGCCTTGGCGCGGTAGACGCGACCGAGGTTGGTGAAGAAGAGCAGCCAGTTGTGCGTGGTCGTGACGAAGAAGTGTTCGACCACGTCGTCGCCGCGCAGCTGGGTGCCGCGCACGCCCTTGCCGCCGCGCTTCTGCGAGCGGTAGTTGTCCGTGCGGGTGCGCTTGGCGAAGCCGTCGCGGGTGATGGTGACGACGACGTCCTCTTCGGGGATGAGGTCTTCCATCGACATTTCCCCGTCGAAGGGGAGGATGCGGGTGCGGCGCTCGTCGCCGAACTTGTCGACGATCTCGCCGAGTTCGGCGGAGATGATGGCGCGCTGACGCTCGGGCTTGGCGAGGATGTCGTTGAGGTCGTCGACGCGGGCCTTGAGTTCGGCGTGCTCGTCCATGATCTTCTGGCGCTCGAGGGCGGCCAGGCGGCGCAGCTGGAGGGCCAGGATGGCGTCGGCCTGGATGGCGTCCACGTCGAGCAGCTCGATGAGGCCGTTGCGGGCCTCGTCGACCGTGGGGGAGCGGCGGATGAGGGCGATGACCTCGTCGAGGGCGTCGAGGGCCTTCAGGTAGCCTTCGAGGATGTGCAGGCGCTCGAGGGCCTTGCGCAGACGGAACTGCGTGCGGCGCACGATGACTTCCATCTGGTGGGTGATCCAGTGGCGGATGAAGCCGTCGATCGACAGGGTGCGGGGCACACCGTCGACGAGCGCGAGCATGTTGGCGGAGAAGTTCTCCTGCAGGCTGGTGCGCTTGTAGAGGTTGTTGAGGACGACCTTGGCGACGGCGTCGCGCTTGAGGACGATGACGAGGCGCTGGCCGGTACGGCCGGAGGTTTCGTCGCGGATGTCGGCGATGCCGCCGATCGCTCCGTCGCGCACGAGCTGGGCGATCTTGTCAGCCAGGTTGTCGGGGTTGACCTGGTAGGGCAGCTCGGTGACGACGAGGCACTGGCGGCCCTGGATTTCCTCGACGTTGACGACGGCGCGCTGCGTGATGGAGCCGCGGCCTGTGCGGTACGCGTCTTCGATGCCCTTGCGGCCCAGGATGGTGGCGCCGGTGGGGAAGTCGGGTCCGGGGATCAGCTTGATGAGTGCTTCGAGGAGTTCCTCGCGGGTCGCATCGGGGTGCTCGAGGGCCCATTCGACGCCGCGTGCGAGCTCGCGCAGGTTATGCGGCGGGATGCGCGTGGCCATGCCGACGGCGATGCCCTCGGAGCCGTTGGCGAGCAGGTTGGGGAAGCGCGCGGGCAGGATGGTGGGTTCCTGGTTGCGACCGTCGTAGTTATCCTGGAAATCGACGCATTCTTCGTCGATGTCGCGGACCATCTCCAT
>CALBAF010000485.1 GCA_937926415.1 uncultured Actinomyces sp. | reverse complement strand
GTGCGCAAAACCACCACTTATAGTTTAATCCATTCGCGGCTTAGCGCAAGGTGCCGCGCAAACCCCCAATCCACGGGAACGCAAAGCGCGGGCAAAGTAAAGGGCCAGGCAGAGGAAAAGTTTTAAAAAATGGGCTGTTCACCCCTCCGCTGCCTTTAAATACGGAAATATCTTCCCGTTCTCACAATAACCCCGTCAGCGTGAGCTCGCACCCACACCCCCTCTCGGCTATTGGCCCAGCGTTCTCCCGCTCATTCCAGCGAGATAGCCAATTTCTCAAGCTTCCGGTACGCTCCCAGAAACCAACTCCCCACAACTCCCCCTTTCACCTGCAGCACCATGCGGCGCGCATGGCGCACCATACGCCCTATGCTCGTGTAAAACAAAAATCGCAGCGTCCTGGGACGGTAACTCCTCAACGCTTCAGGCAGAAGCAGACGCTTTAACAAACTGTGCAGCGACAGAGACAGCACCGACACATTCCACCAGAACGCGTTCGACCCAAATCGGTGCGAGATGACGTGCCCGCCGGCCAGGTCCTCCTTCAGGATGCGGTGCACTTCCTCTGACTTGCCGCACCGCTCACGATACCACCGGATTACCGCTCCTCCCTCCCAATCCAACAGGTTCGTCACGATACCAAACACCTTGTATACGTGGCCGCCAAGCTCCGTCAGATGCAGCTTCTTCACCTTGGCGTTCTCAGACTCCAGGTCGTCGATCAGCTCCGGTATGAACAGCTGCCGTGAGTCCTGCAGCTCCTGAGACAGTCGGAGCTTCTTTCCCGATCCCTCCAACTCGAATGCCTCGCGAATGGCAAGAAAACGGTACGTCGGACCTTTCTTGTCGAGACTCAAAGACTGTGGCGCATAGACGACCTCCGCCCATTCCTGGCCGTTGCCCAAAGGGCGCCAATCCTTCTCACAAACTGCCTCCACCGCCTCCCTGAAATCCCTGTATACAGGACACGAGATCGCAAACTCGATCACCCCGAAACGCGCATCCTGACCCTCCGCCAGATAGCGCAAAAGACGCGTCTGGTAACCTGCACTG
>CALBAF010000484.1 GCA_937926415.1 uncultured Actinomyces sp. | reverse complement strand
TCAACTCGACCAAGGGCAAGAAGGAGCGCATCGGCAAGATCTTCCAGATGCACTCGAACAAGGAGAACCCCGTCGACGTGGCGCACGCTGGCCACATCTACGCGGTGATCGGCCTCAAGGACACCACGACCGGCGACACGCTTTCCGCGATCGACAAGCCGATCGTCCTCGAGTCGATGACGTTCCCCGCCCCCGTTATCCAGGTCGCCGTCGAGCCCAAGTCGAAGGCCGACCAGGAGAAGATGGGCGTCGCCATCCAGAAGCTGGCGGAAGAGGACCCGACGTTCACCGTCGAGCTCGACGCCGAGACCGGCCAGACCATCATCGGTGGTATGGGTGAGCTCCACCTCGACATCATCGTCGACCGCATGCGTCGCGAGTTCAAGGTCGAGGCCAACGTGGGTAACCCGATGGTTGCCTACCGTGAGACCATCCGTAAGACGGTCGAGAAGTACGAATACACGCACAAGAAGCAGACCGGTGGTTCCGGTCAGTTCGCGCGTGTCATCATCGCCCTGGAGCCCCTCCCGGCCGACTCCGAGGAAGAGTACATGTTCGAGGACAAGGTCACCGGTGGCCGCGTTCCTCGCGAGTACATCCCGTCGGTCGACGCGGGCATCAAGGACGCCATGCAGTCCGGCGTTCTCGCCGGCTACCCGATGGTCGACATCAAGGCCACGCTGCTCGACGGCGCCTACCACGAGGTTGACTCCTCCGAAATGGCGTTCAAGGTTGCTGGCTCGATGGCGCTGAAGGAAGCTGCTAAGAAGGCTAACCCCGTCCTCCTCGAGCCGATCATGGCCGTTGAGGTTCGTACTCCCGAGGAGTACATGGGCGATGTCATCGGCGACCTCAACTCTCGTCGTGGCCAGATCTCGTCGATGGACGAGCAGCACGGCGTGCGCGTCGTCAAGGCTCAGGTTCCGCTGTCCGAGATGTTCGGATACGTGGGCGACCTGCGCTCCAAGACGCAGGGCCGCGCTGTCTACTCCATGGAGTTCGACAGCTACGCCGAGGTTCCGCGCGCCGTCGCGGACGAGATCGTCGGCAAGTCTCGGGGCAACTGAGTCCCACCGGGGGCTCGTGGGGCAGGGTGACCTGCCCTGCGAGCCGCCTCACACACAAGTAAACCCAGTAGGTCTCAAGCCCCAGGGGTGTTAAAGTGGCACCTAGCCGTAGGCTGAGAATATCTACCCGAGTCCAGGAGGACACAAGTGGCGAAGGCCAAGTTTGAGCGCACCAAGCCGCACGTCAACATCGGCACGATTGGTCACGTTGACCACGGCAAGACGACGCTGACGGCAGCTATCACCAAGGTGCTGCACGACAAGTACCCCGAACTCAACGAGTTCACCCCCTTCGATCAGGTCGACAACGCTCCTGAGGAGCGCGATCGTGGTATCACGATCAACGTCTCCCACGTCGAGTACCAGACCGAGGCGCGTCACTACGCGCACGTTGACGCCCCCGGCCACGCCGACTACGTCAAGAACATGATCACCGGCGCGGCCCAGATGGACGGCGCGATCCTCGTGGTCGCCGCCACCGACGGCCCCATGGCCCAGACCCGCGAGCACGTTCTGCTCGCCCGTCAGGTCGGCGTCCCCACCATCCTCATCGCCCTCAACAAGGCCGACATGGTCGACGACGAGGAGATGCTGGAGCTGGTTGAGGAAGAGTGCCGCGACCTGCTCGAGTCCCAGGACTTCGATCGCGACGCCCCGATCATCCAGGTGTCCGCTCTGAAGGCCCTCGAGGGCGACCCGGAGTGGGTTGCCAAGGTCGAGGAGCTCATGGACGCGGTGGATTCCTACATCCCCACCCCCGAGCGCGACATGGACAAGCCCTTCCTCATGCCGATCGAGGACGTCTTCACGATCACCGGTCGTGGCACCGTCGTCACCGGTCGTGTTGAGCGTGGCAAGCTGCCCATCAACTCCGAGGTCGAGATCCTCGGTATCCGTGAGCCCCAGAAGACCACGGTTACCGGCATCGAGATGTTCCACAAGTCGATGGACGAGGCCTGGGCCGGCGAGAACTGTGGTCTGCTGCTCCGTGGCACCAAGCGCGACGAGGTCGAGCGTGGCCAGGTTGTGGCCGTCCCCGGCTCCATCACGCCTCACACCGAGTTCGGTGGCCAGGTCTACATCCTCAAGAAGGAAGAGGGCGGCCGTCACAACCCGTTCTTCTCCAACTACCGTCCGCAGTTCTACTTCCGTACCACGGACGTGACCGGCGTCATCACCCTCCCCGAGGGCACCGACATGGTCATGCCTGGCGACACCACCGAGATCTCCGTTGAGCTGATCCAGCCCATCGCTATGGAGCCCGGCCTCGGCTTCGCCATCCGTGAGGGTGGCCGCACCGTTGGTTCCGGTCGTGTCACCGAGATCCGTAAGTGAATCACCCTCTGAGTATGTCTCAGATTTGATTCGCTGCTGATCCAGCGGCATTGAAGGCCCCGCCTCTTCTGAGAGGCGGGGCCTTTCGCTAATCAGTGAGCGATTGCCCGCGCGTGCAGGCGTATTCGGTGCGTGTGTGAGCCTGAGTGTTTCCCTGTGCTGTTTGTGACGTTTGAGGTGCATGTGGTGTACATGCATGTCCTCATTCGGCGAGATCCAGCGGTGAGGCGATTGTGCTCCGGCCTCGTATGCGAAGATGTGACCGATCCCCGGTTGCGACACGCCCGAGTGCGGGGTACGGTAGTTTCTTGGTGACGGTCTGGACTGTTTCGCACAGCTCGGGCCGCTATCCACGCCAATCTGTCGGTGGTTTCACATGCGAGAACCCCCTTTAGGGTTTGTGCTCGCGGGTGGAACTCTGACAGAATGGCACGGTTGCCTCAGCGTTACTGGGGTGGTCCATGCGTGCCATCACGTATGGATCGGGCAATATGCCCAAGATCTTTGGACAAGACGTCGGTCCACCACGAGGAATCGTGTGCACTACGGCTGCGACACGCCCGAGTGCGGGGACCGGCGGCGAATCTGTACGAGAAGAGGTAAGACGGCATGGCGGGACAGAAGATCCGCATCCGGCTCAAGTCGTATGACCACGAGGTCATCGACAGCTCCGCGCGCAAGATCGTGGACACCGTACAGCGTGCTGGCGCCACGGTCGTGGGCCCGGTGCCGCTGCCGACCGAGAAGAACGTTTTCGTCGTTATTCGGTCGCCCCACAAGTACAAGGACAGCCGCGAGCACTTTGAAATGCGCACGCACAAGCGGCTCATCGACATCATCGACCCGACCCCCAAGGCCGTCGACTCGCTCATGCGCCTCGACCTGCCTGCGGACGTCAACATCGAGATCAAGCTCTGAGGACATCTGCAATGACTAACAAGAAGCAGCACGCTGCCGCGCCCATCAAGGCGCTGCTCGGCCGCAAGATCGGCATGACCCAGGTTTGGGATGCCGACGGCCACCTCGTGCCCCTGACTGTCGTGCAGGTCGGCACCAACGTCGTGACCCAGGTTCGTACCGAAGAGGTCGACGGCTACTCCGCTATTCAGCTTGGCTTCGGTGAGATTGACTCCCGTAAGGTCACCAAGCCCCTCCAGGGCCACTTCGAGAAGGCTGGGGTTGCCCCCCGTCGCCACCTCGTCGAGGTCCGTACGTCCGAGCATGACTCTTACGAGCTCGGCCAGGAACTCGACGCCACCACCTTCGAGGCTGGCGAGGGCGTCGACGTCTCCGGCACCACCAAGGGCAAGGGTTTTGCCGGCGTTATGAAGCGTCACGGCTTCGCTGGCGTTTCCGCCTCCCACGGTGCGCACCGTAACCACCGCAAGCCCGGTTCGATCGGCGCCTGCGCGACGCCCGGTCGCATCTTCAAGGGCCTGCGTATGGCCGGCCGCATGGGTGGCAACCGTCGTACTGTTCAGAACCTGACGATCCAGGCCGTGGACGCCGAGAAGGGCCTGCTGCTCATCAGCGGCGCCATCCCGGGTCCCAAGAACGGCGTGGTCCTGGTTCGCTCCTCCGTGAAGGGTGCGTGATCATGGCTGACGATCGTAACGTTGACGTCATCGACCTCAAGGGCAAGAAGGCGGGCTCCGTCGTTCTCCCCGGTTCGATCTTTGACGTTCCCACCAACATTCCGCTGATGCACCAGGTTGTCGTCGCTCAGCTTGCGGCCGCTCGTCAGGGCACGCACGCGACGAAGACCCGTGGTGAGGTTGCTGGCGGCGGCAAGAAGCCGTTCCGTCAGAAGGGCACCGGTAATGCTCGTCAGGGCTCCATCCGTGCGCCTCACTTCACCGGCGGTGGCATCGTCCACGGCCCTCAGCCGCGTGACTACGACCAGCGCACCCCCAAGAAGATGAAGCAGGGCGCTCTGCGTTCCGCTCTCTCCGACCGTGCGCGCGCCGACCGCATCCACGTTGTCACCGCCCTGTTCGAAGGCGACAAGCCCTCGACCAAGGCTGCTCTCGCCGCTCTGAGCGCGATCGTCGAGGACCGTCAGGCTCTCGTCGTCCTCGAGCGTGGCAACGAACTGACCGCGCTGTCCCTGCGCAACGTTCCCGAGGTTCACGTCCTGTGGGCCGACCAGCTGAACACGTACGACGTCCTGGACGCCGATGACATCGTCTTCACGCAGGCCGCCCTTGAGTCCTTCCTCGGTACCAAGGAGGAGACCAAGTGAGCACGATCGAAGCGGGTAAGAACCCCCGCGACATCATCCTGAAGCCGGTCACCACCGAGAAGTCGCTCGCCCTGATGGACCTGGGCAAGTACACCTTCGAGGTTGACCCCCGCGCGAACAAGACCGAGATCAAGATTGCCCTCGAGCGTATCTTCGGCGTCAAGATCGGTTCCATCGCGACCCAGAACCGCAAGGGCAAGACCTACCGCACCCGTAACGGGATCGGTAAGCGCAAGGACGTCAAGCGTGCCATCGTCACCGTGCGTGAGGGCACCATCGACATCTTCGGCGATCAGGCCTGAGGACCGAAGGGACATTTGAACAATGGGAATTCGCAAGTACAAGCCCACGACTCCGGGCCGTCGCTTCTCGTCCGTCTCTGACTTCGTCGAGATCACGCGCGACACCCCCGAGAAGTCGCTGCTGCGCCCGCTGCACAAGACCGGTGGCCGTAACAACAACGGCCGCGTGACCTCCCGTCACCGCGGCGGCGGCCACAAGCGTCAGTACCGCGTGATCGACTTCCGTCGTCACGACAAGGACGGCGTTCCGGCAACGGTCGCTCACATCGAGTACGACCCCAACCGCACCGCTCGTATCGCCCTCCTGCACTACGCGGATGGCGAGAAGCGCTACATCCTCGCACCGACCGGCCTCAAGCAGGGCGATCACATCGAGGCTGGCGTTGGCGCTGACATCAAGCCCGGCAACTCGCTGCAGCTGCGCAACATCCCCCTGGGTACCGTTGTGCACGCCGTCGAGCTCTACCCGGGTGGCGGCGCTAAGATCGCTCGTTCCGCTGGCACCTCCGTGCAGCTCGTCGCTAAGGAAGGCCGCTTCGCCCAGCTGCGTATGCCCTCCGGCGAGATCCGCAACGTTGAGGCAACCTGCCGCGCCACCATCGGCGAGGTCGGCAACGCTGAGCAGTCGAACATCAACTGGGGCAAGGCCGGCCGTATGCGCTGGAAGGGCAAGCGCCCGCACGTCCGTGGTGTCGTTATGAACCCGGTCGATCACCCGCACGGCGGTGGTGAAGGCCGCACGTCCGGTGGTCGTCACCCCGTGTCGCCTTGGGGCAAGCCCGAGGGCCGTACGCGTCGTCCGAAGAAGGCGTCCGATCGCATGATCGTCCGCCGTCGCAAGACCGGCAAGAACCGCTGAGTAGGAGTCGATTGAAATGCCGCGTAGTTTGAAGAAGGGCCCGTTCGTCGACGACCACCTGCTCAAGAAGGTCGACGCCGCGAACGAATCCGGCTCTAAGAACGTCATCAAGACCTGGTCGCGTCGCTCGGTCATCACCCCGGACTTCCTGGGCCTGACCATTGCCGTCCACGACGGCCGTAAGCATGTGCCCGTTTTCGTCACCGAGTCGATGGTGGGCCACAAGCTCGGAGAGTTCGCTCCCACGCGTACTTTCCGCAGCCACGACAAGGACGATCGTAAGGGACGTCGGCGCTGAGCCGGCCCCACGGAAGAAGAGGCAGATACATGGAAGCCAAGGCGCAGGCGCGATTCATCCGCGTCACGCCCCAGAAGTCCCGCCGTGTTGTGAACGAGGTTCGCGGCAAGCGTGTTCTGGAGGCCGCCGACATTCTGCGGTTCGCCCCGCAGGCCGTCGCCACCGATGTCCGCAAGGTGCTCCTGAGCGCCGTCGCCAACTCGAAGGTCAAGGCTGAGAACGCCGGAGAGACCTTCAACGAGGCCGACCTGCTCGTCCTGGAGGCATACGTGGACGAGGGTCCGACCATGAAGCGCATTCGTCCCCGTGCACAGGGGCGCGCCGGTCGTATCCTGAAGCGCACCTCCCACATCACCATCGTGGTGGGGACCAAGGAAGACAAGAAGAAGGGAGACCGCTGATATGGGTCAGAAGGTCAACCCCCGCGGGTTCCGTCTGGGAATCACCACTGACCACCGGTCTCGCTGGTTCTCCGACTCCACCACCAAGGGACAGCGCTACGCGGATTACGTGGCGGAAGACGTCGCGATCCGCAAGTTCCTGACCGACAACCTCGAGCGCGCCGGCATCGCCGAGGTGAGCATCGAGCGTACGCGTGACCGCGTCCGCGTCGACCTGCACACCGCTCGCCCGGGCATCGTCATCGGTCGCCGTGGTGCAGAGGCCGACCGCCTGCGCGTTCAGCTCGAGAAGCTGACGGGCAAGCAGGTTCAGCTGAACATCCTTGAGGTCAAGAACCCCGACCTCGAAGCGCAGCTCGTTGCGCAGGGCATCGCCGAGCAGCTCGCTGCCCGCGTGTCCTTCCGTCGTGCGATGCGTAAGGGCATCCAGTCCGCGCAGCGCGCTGGCGCCAAGGGCATTCGTGTCCAGGTGTCCGGCCGTCTGGGTGGTGCTGAAATGTCCCGCTCCGAGTTCTACCGCGAGGGCCGCGTGCCGCTGCACACCCTCCGCGCGAACATCGACTACGGATTCCACGAGGCCCGTACGACCTTCGGTCGCATCGGCGTCAAGGTGTGGATCTACAAGGGCGACATCACCGAGCGTGAGTTCGCTCGCCAGCAGGCCGAGCAGGCCCAGCGTGGCGGACGTCGCGATGGCCGCCGTGGTGG
>CALBAF010000483.1 GCA_937926415.1 uncultured Actinomyces sp. | reverse complement strand
CCTCGACCCCTACCCGGCCACGACACGCCCAACCCCGCCCACAACACCTACACCCCCAATTATGAAGAGCCAGTTAAGTGTGGGTGGAGGCGTCTAGGCCACCTGCGATGAGGAGCCGCAAAGAGTTAAGAGTTCGCGCTAGCGAGTCCATACCGTGAGGCCTGGAGGTGCTGAAGCGATGAGGTGATTTCGCTTTTGGTCGATGACGACTGCTACCGAGTACCGCGCTCGCGTAACCGCGACATAGAATGCGCAAGCGCTCTTGTCACTAAGCTCTTTATCTTTGAGGCAGAATTCCTGGATTGGTCGCGTTGCCAGGATAATTACCCGCTGGTAGGTACGCCCTTTAGACTTGCCAAAAGTTATCGGATTGTGCGCTGTTTGATCTCTCCATGAGCTACTTGAATGTCGCAGAACAGTTGGATTGAACTCTGTAAGGTAGCGGTCAAGATCTTCTTTTGCAACCAGAAAAACTCCATCGTGGCAAGACTCGTCTTTCATCCTTGACACGGTCGACGAGAATCCGAATCGTCTTGGGAAAATAGTGTCTGAGAAGTCCGCGATAGCCTGGTTGAACCGGTAGGTTTCAACTTTCTCTTCAATTTTCAAATATCTCGACTTCTCAAGTTCCCGATACCACTCAATAAGGTTCTGCCGGTCGGCTTTCATATTCTTCCGAGAGGACAAGCTACTGTCAAGAAGGGACTGTCGACTATCGCCCACAAGCAGGCATCGAACTGAATCCTGACGCAGGAGACGCTCTATGACGTCTAAACCGCTACGGCTCACATCCTGCGCCTCGTCGATGAGGATTTCATCATAAATACGGCGGAGACGACTTTCTACTAGTCCGCCAGCTTTATCGATTAGCCTGGTAGCTAGCTCCTCGAGGTTGTCCTTGTAGATCATCCCGGTTTCACTGAAGTAGCGTCGAGGGTCTATCTTTTTCTTAAATTGCAAGCTCTTTCGCGTGTCACCAGTATCAAATTTGAATCCGGTGACTCGTTGCTCGGGAAAGAGCAGTGGAAGATATGGGCGGACGATGTGGTTTATCAGGAATGCATACCAGCCTGTTACTTCAGGCACGGGCGCTGAGGGGCCAATGTTCTTCTGGAGGCGTCCTTCAAGTTCATCCTGTCCGGTCAGCGTCAGTGTGATGATTAGTCGCCGGACGATGGGTTGACTCTGGCTGCAGTGATCTATAATATACTGGGTCTTTCCCGAACCTGCGCAGGCGTGAATGAATTTGTGGATCATGGAGCTGAGCCAATTCTATTCTCGAGGGTATCCAGTACATTCTGGATATATAGCGGTGGATTCAGAGTGTGCTCTGATATGGCGATGGCTAGGGCCGCATTCGTCTTGTTCTTCTGCATCCAATCAGCAAATTGAGATACTTTTACTTTAGGGAATACAAGCTGCAGAGAATTGGGGGCGTTTGCACTTACAATCTGGGGTTCTAACGTATTTCCCAGACCCGGATCACCAATGGACAGAACCCTCTGTCCTTCCTGCAGGTAGGATCCTATTTTTTCCTGCCAGTACTCTGGGGGATGGCCGTCGTTGTCCCGGATAGCGAATAGGGAGCGGCCCAGCAGAGTTGCCAATTCAAAGCATCGTTCGAATGAAAGACCATTAATAGACATCACGTCTACGCCACAGTCCAATGGTTCGCGGCCAAACCTGTCGGTGAAAAACCTGGTGAAGACAATCTCATCGGAGGGCCCCTCTACGACGACGATCATGTCAGCCAGGATGAGTCGGAGTGTATCGAAGCCGGAGAGCTTCTGGAAGTACCGGATCGTGTCTTGTTTCAGCGTGTTGAACCGCGCAGGCATCCCGTCACTGAGCAGAGTCACTTGATGAAGTCCGAGTCGGTTGAGGACATAAGAGCTATGCGTTGTGATGAACACTTGCCGGTTTTGAGCAGAGTGTTCAATGTAGGAAATGAGCTGCCGCATTCGGGTGTGGCTGAGGTGGTTCTCTGGTTCCTCAATGAAAACGAGGCTACTGGTGTCCGCATTTCGCCCCATAGCGAGGATAGTTTTGGCCACCGCCTGGTTTCCCTGCCCAGCCATCGACAACGGAACGTCATCGACGTCGGGGATGAGAGTCGCTTCCCATGAGGCTGAGCGAGACTGATCGATCTGTAACCCCACCACTGCTCCAGGAATCGATTGATTCTCTTCGGCGAGCTCCTCGTTGAGATCGCGCAGAACCTCGCTGCCGAGGGTGGCGCGGAGCTTGCGGTGCTCAACAGAGACTCGGCTGCGGTCTTTCGGGTCGAGACGGGTTTCCAAGATTTGTCGCGTATAGTAGTCGACGCCACGCTCGGAGCGGATTGTTCGACTATCGATCAATGAGATGCCGAGTTCCTTGGGGCGTCGCAGCACTGGGTGTCCACCAAAGCTCAGCCATTCAACCATGTAATACTCGACCGGGAGAACTTCAGGGCAGTCATCTTGCTGGAAGTAATCATCTAGCTCCTGCGTGTACTCCGGGTCAGGATGTGCCCAGATGGATAGACCAACCGAGTCTACATTCGCCATATTATTAACGCCTCTGAGTTTTTCCAGCTCACCGTTTTCCACATCTAGGTAGACGTCAATGCGAAACGTTGGTGCATCGCGGTGAGTGCGTTCATTGGGCGGTTTCTCGAAGAAGTCGTGAACCATGGTGTGGTTAAACCAATAAGGGTTCAGGTAATCTGCCGCATGAAGGCCATTAACTCGCCCTGCTAAGGCTAACATCATTGCTTCCAAGAGCGTTGATTTACCCGCCTCATTTCCACCGACGATAATGTTGGTCCCCACCTCCGGTTCAAACGTAAAGTCCTGAAATTTTCGATATCCTTGAATCTGAACTCTGGTGATTACTGGCATCATTGGGCCACCACCTGCTTGATGAGGGTGACTATGTCGTCGTGCTTGAGCTGTGGACAGAACTCTACATTTATGTTCTCTGCACTGATGGATTCAAAGAACTTCTTGGCTGCCTTGAATCGGAGCTTCTCTGATTCTCGTAGGTCAGAGTGGGCATTGACGTCCTTGGTTTCAATAATGAAATTCAGCGACATTTTGCCATCTGCACCTTTGAGAACATACATGAAATCAGGACTTGTGGTGCCACCGAAATAGACAGGTACCCGGATGGAGCGCCTTGGAATCTTTCCGTAGACGATAACCTCATCGAGTGCATCAGAATCTTGGATGTTGTCTTTTTCTTTCGGCGAGTCGTAGACGAAAGCGTCGTATAGGAATTTGTCTGGCACTTTCACGCTGGTATCATGGCGGATACCGATGTTGCCTTGAACGATATCGCGTAGAGGCTGCCCATCTGGTTCGGTCAGCGCTGTAGCTCCCAATGGCACGGCGATGCGGGTGTAGGAGAATCGTTTAATGAACTCGCGTTGCATCCACTCGTGGAACTTTGCGACAAACGTCGCCAAGGTGGCTTTGTTAAAAAACCCTTCTGGTAGCGGATGATTCACGTTGTAGCGGATAAGACCAGCATTGATCGCCTGGATCGGGAGGTAAGTTTGAAGATAGACGGATTTGAGCCAGTCACCATAGGTGAACGTCTCATCGACGGAAAACACGGCCTTGGTTGATGCCCTCGAAACAAGATGGCCATCATTGTCACGCTCGATCGTCTCTTGCGTGAAGCGCCCAGTTTGAGGAGTGTAGACCCCCGAGTCCAAAATGCCGTCGATACAGGCCGCGATTTCCTGGTCGGTGAGGCCATCGAGCTGCAGGTAGTACTTGGCGTTAACAGCCTCCCACAGGTCTTTTAGTTCGGCGTATCGCGCAGGGCGGATACCTACTTTTGGCTTGGGTGTATTCGGGAGGACCTTATCGGATTTGAGCTTACCCTCGTTGAACTGCGGGTAGCGGTCGAATAGCTCTTGCTCTTTGCCCTCCAGCACGTTGCAGTCCCGGTCGATGAGCTTGTAGGTTCGCCACAGGTCAAAGAACAAATCGTCCTCGCTCATTCCGAGCTCTGCAGCAACCTTGGGTAGAAGCTTTTTGACCGACGGTGTGCTCATGGCGACGTCGTTGTTGATCTCGCTGATCAGTGAGGCAGCGAATGACTTTTCGGTGTAGTCAATAAGGTAGGTAAGGTAGAACTGCTCGTGTGCAAGCCGCGTACCGTCCGCATCTACAGGCAGGCGCAGACCGCGTCCCACTTCTTGCAGCTTGGAGATTTCTGAGCCGGAGGAGCGCAGTTTCACAATTTGGAAGACGTTTGGGTTGTCCCACCCCTCGCGGAGCGTCCATTTCGAGAAAATGAACCGCATGGTGTTAGGCGTGCCGTCCGCATTTGTGAATGAGAGTAATGACTGCTTGTCGCGCAGAATCTGGTTAACCTCGGCCTGGATTGCTTCATCGCTTGATGAATTGTCCGCTGAGAAATAACCACCGTTTGTTGCCGCTACGTCTTCGAGTGACGCGCGCAGGTAAGCGACATACTCGCGACCTACTATGGATGTGTCGTCCTTGTGCTTTTCAACTTGTTCGCCCAGCTTTGTGGTGAGGAGTTCGTGAAAGCGCGCACGCAGATGCCCTGGACCACCTGCGCCTCGGTAGGACTCGATCGAGTCGATGAAGAACAAGGTGAGTGTCTTGACTTTGGTAGAACGCCGAAAGTTCTCCCACTCTGCTTCGAAGTGGTTGTCGAGCGCTTGCTTCATCATCAGGCTCTGATAGGTCTCTGAGTACACCCGACTGACCAAAATATCGCCCGTCGCAAGGATCTGGCCGTTCGACAAGGTGACGCCCGATTTGATTAGCGCGTTTTCGGTCTTGCCCACATTCTTAACCGTGACCCCAGCGAAGTCGCCATCAATATCGCCGAGTGTTTCACCAACTCGCAATGTGACGGTTTTTTCCGTGTCGAGGTTAGTAAACGCCGCACTCTTAGGCTTCGAGCGTGATATGCCAGTGAGCTTGAGACGCACAGATTCGCTACCGTCATCCTGCGGGTACTGGATGGCCACACCCTTGACGAGCTGTTCGTTGAACGCTTCAACCGATCCAAGGTTGAACACTAGGTTGTTGTAATCGGTCGCTCCAGACTTGTCAAGCTTCGGGAAGGTTGCTCCGAAGCGGAAGACCGCTTGTGGCTGGACCTGCTCGAGTAGGACTTGGTAAGCCTTATTCTCCCGTCGGAACCTGTGCGGCTCGTCAATAATCACAACAGGCCGGGTCATTGCCAGCGCCTCATAGGGTTGGCTCGACATACCCAACACAGTCTGATCATAGATCGTCGCCATCGTCGCTTTCGACTGCAACATACCATCGGTCATCAACAATGCGCTGATACGGCCTTTTGCCAACCGGGAGGCTTGGACAAAGTTCGAAATCGCCGAAGGGAACAATTTACGCCCCTTCGAACGCCTCTGCGGATCAAGTACCTCTAGATCCAGCTTGAAACGCCCCCCATAGGTATCATCGAAATACTGGCGGGCATAATCGGCCTTTATGAAACCGCGGGTGCCTTCCTTAATCGGAGTCGAAGGCACCAAGATGATGAACTTATGGAAACCATAAAGCCGATTCAGCTCAAACATCAACTGCGTGTATACCAAGGTTTTGCCAGTTCCGGTCTCCATCTTGATATCCACACCCAGAACGCCATCATCCGCGCGGGTGCGCCAAGCTTTTGGCACAGCTGCGACACCATCGACAGTCCCAGCCTGTAACTGGGCAATGTTATGCGTAATCTGTGGATCAGTGACATTAAAGACAGGATTCGCCTCTGAAGACGAAGAAAAACTGAAATCTACATTCGCGAACACCCCAGTCGCCGCGTCCAACGCGCGCTGCTGATGCTCGAGAGTTTGAAGCCTGATCTGCATCAGTTAGAACCTCTCTATCACGTCGACGATCCTACCCGACTTCAACACAGCCAGATTCTTCTTCAACTCGTGCATCACCGAGAACTCAACTGAATAACCGAACACCACGATCCGAGATAACGCAAGCGCACCAGTCTCGACGAGACGGACAAGAGCCACCACATCATCACTTGTCAAGCCCGTGTCAATGACGTAGCCTGAATCACCACACACTTCAAGCTCGTAACTATCTAGCCTCACCTTTTCTGCAGTCGTTGTTAGCCCGTAGCCGTCTTTCACAAGCCACGTTGCCAGCACTGTGTCACGACCAGGGGTTCCATCCAGATCAAACTTCGATACATATTCCCCCGCGAACAACGCATCAGCAGTCTCTGGCTCAAAACTCACAAGATCATCCAGCACCTGCCCAGAAGGTTCCTTCAAACGATACAGACGGAACCCATAATCAATATCTGCGCCAGTCTCCTCCTTGATCTTCGCAGCCGCACGCTTGATACGCTCACGACCGATCTGATCAATAGTGCGATATCCATTCAGGTACGCTGGCGTCTTTTCGCTTATTACTTCTGGTAACTGCACCATGATGTATCTACGTGCAAAGTCGTCTGCGGCGTTCGACCGCATCACCGCGTCAGCGGTCGTAGCCGATCCCGAGAAGAAGTCGAGCACCAAGCTATCTTCTTGGCAGACAAAGAGGATTAATCTCCTAATAAGGTTTACGGACTTCGGATTCTCGAATACTCTCGAGCCCATCATGGCTTCAAGATTTTTGGTCATTCCCCTGTTGTCTTCGTAGTAGACGCTCGACAGAGTGTCCGTTACCGTTTCCAGCCTCTTCTTGATTTTAGGCACATTCCTTTCGGTTTCTCCCCACTCGACGTCACCGCGTTTCGCTGCCTCTAAGAATGTACTTTCGGGCCAGCGATACCCGTTTTCTGGCTTTGTGCAAACCTTGCCCGTCACGGGGTGCACGATATCAAAGGTGTAACCCCCAGGTTTCGTGTTTGCCGAATTTCCGGGATAGTAGACTCCTCGGTCATCAACTCGGTCGTAGTGCGAAACTCCGGAGAGCTCCCGCTTTAAGAGGCGCATCCATTCACGCAACTCTCTCTGGATCTTCTTGACATCATCGTGGGAGTCAGCTTTGAGCTCTTGATACTTTTTAAGAATCATCTGTGCGCGAGCATTTGGTGCAACCCATGAGGATTGGTCAGCCCTATTCTTTGCATAACAGGTTATGTACTCGTGTTCCGTCGCAATCTGTGTCTTGTTGTTATCCGTTGCAGTCTTCCAAATAATCTGACCAATCAAGTTTTGCTCACCGAAGACTTCATCGCAGAGGAGTCTCAAATTCGATTGCTCATTGTCATCGATGCTGATGAATATCACGCCGTCAGCAGTGAGGAGCTCTTTTGCGAGTTGGAGGCGTGGGTACATGAAGGTGAGCCACGCGGAGTGTGAGGATTTTCCTTGGAGGTCGAGGACGCGTTCCGCTTCGTCTTCGCTGAGACCGATTTTGTCAACGAGCTGTGCGGGTGTAAATCCGAAGTCGTCGTTGTAGACGAACCCGTCGGAGCCCGTGTTGTAGGGCGGGTCGATGTAGATGCATTTGACTCTGCCTGCGTAGGAGCCGAGTAGATGTTTGAGGGCGTCGAGGTTGTCGCCGACTATGTAGAGGTTCTCGGAGTCCTTATTTTCAGGTTTCGAGTTGTGCTCA
Source organism: uncultured Actinomyces sp. (assembly GCA_937926415.1). Classification (GTDB taxonomy): domain Bacteria; phylum Actinomycetota; class Actinomycetes; order Actinomycetales; family Actinomycetaceae; genus Pauljensenia. The sequence goes on along the minus strand of CALBAF010000483.1, from coordinate 1,627 downwards.
AGGTCTGGCACAACGACTGTTTCGGTCTTCGTGGACGTGAGGTACTTCGCGTAGGACTTGCCGAGGAATTTCAGCTCGTAACCCTCGCGGGTGAGATCGACGTCTCCGTCTTGGAGTGCCTGTTGGAGTCGGTCAATCATGAAGTTGCCGTCGCCATCGAAATACTCGGGCAGGGCAGCGCGGAGCCGTTCCATTTCGAAGTCGTTGGGCTTAACGGTTTCGTTGTGTTCACTGGTGTTTCTGATCATTTCTTGAGCTCCTTGGTGGCGTCGCAGATGTCATTGATGCATACCGTTAATGCCGTACATATTCGGGCAAGAACCTCTGTGGTGACGTTGCCATCTTTGCCCATCTTGGCGATGGTGGCTGCGGATAGGCCGGTGGCGAGGCGGAGGTCTTCTTTGGTCATGTCGCGGTCGATGAGGAATTTCCACAGGGGCTTGAAGCTGATCTTCATCGCTGGCCTCCTTCGCTGGGCTGTGGGTCGTGGTGGTCGGTGGTTTCGGTGTTCCAGGTGAAGCCGCAGAGGGCCTCGGCGCCTTCGCCGAGATGGATGACTTGGGCTGGGGCGACGCGTTCTTCGGCCTTCCAGCCGTACGTTTTGGTGGCATCAAACATGTCCAATGCTACCTTTGATCGCCCTGACCTGAGGGCTTTCACGGGCCTGGGTGACCTAAGACTGGAAGTGATAGGTCAGCGTGTCGGAGGTGATCGGAGCGTCTTGGCCTGCAACGTGGTGGGTGAGGATCGGCGGTGCCAACAGTGTGGGGGTGAGGGCGTCGTACGCGACACGGTGGTCAGGCGCTTGGCTCACTTACCCTACGGGTGGCGCCCCACCATCGTGCACATGAGTGTACGCCGCTACTGCTGCCAGACGTGTGCTTACGTGTGGCGTCACAACACGAGCGCAGCAACCGATCCACGCGGGAAGCTCTCGCGTGCGGCGGTGCGCTGGGGCACTGACGGGCGTGGTCGTTCATCATGTGACGGTGAAGCGCTTCGCCCAGGCCCTCGGCGCGTCCTGGAAGACCGCCAACACCGCTGTCCTGACCGAAGGTCAATGTCTACTGATCAATGATCCAGGACGGTTTGAGGGGTGCGTGTCATTGGCGTGGATGAACACGTGTCGCGCCACACCCCGTATGGGGACAGGTACGTCACCGTCATCTTGGACGTGACGCCCGTCCACGATTGCAGCAGTCCCTCCCAGTTCTTGGACATGATCCCGGGCCGCTCCAAGCGGGTCTTCAAAACCTGGCTGGCCTCCCAGCCCGATACTTGGCGCGAGCGCATTGAGATCGTCGCGATGGATGGATTCACCGGGTTTAAGAGCGCCACCGCCGAAGAACTCCCCGGCGCGAGGGCGGTCATGGACCCCTTCAACGTCGTGCACCTCGCCTGGGATGCTCTCGATGAGTGCCGCAGACGCACCGGGCAAGAACTCCACCATCGGCGCGGGCGTGCCACGGATCCCCTGTACAAGGCCCGCAGGATGCTTGCACACCAGATCTTGCCTGCTCACGCCACGCCAGCAGCACCAACTACTCAACCTGTTTTCTGGTGAGGAGCACATCGCGCTCGAGGTCACTTGGAGCGCCTACCAGAACATCATCGACGCCTACCGCGC
>CALBAF010000482.1 GCA_937926415.1 uncultured Actinomyces sp. | reverse complement strand
GTAGCCGCCTGCAATCTCCGCCAGTTGGTCGAGTTTCTGCAAATTCTCCGGCTTCTTGGCATCGTTGTCGTGCGGCAATGTAATCATAAGGTCATAGGAATATATCGAACCGAGTTCGGTTTCGCAGAGGTCGAGGAATTTCTTTACGTATGGAATCTTCCGCCCCATCGTCTTTTCGATGTCGAACGCCGGTTCGATGGAGAAGAGTCCGATACCGCAGAAGATGGTCAGCACAACCGACGAAACGACAATGGAACGATGGTTGCGTATCACAAAACTGCCGAACAGTTCGAATCGTTTGCCGATATATCCTTCAAAACTCTTCGACATATCGGCGGCAGGCTCGCGGTCCTTGCCGAACGACAATAGGATGGGTGTGAGCAGCAGGCAGGTGAGCAGCACGGCAAGCAGACAGAGCGAGGTGTTGATGCCGATGGCTCGCATCGGTACTATCTTCATTGACAGGAACGTCATCATGGCAGCCACGGTGGTAAGCCCCGACAGCAACACTCCCCAACCGGTTTCGCCTACGGCTTCCTTGATTGATTCCCTGCGCTTGCCTGTTTCTACGAACTGCGTTTTGAAGAAATTGTACAGGTGAATGTTGTAGGCGATGGAGCAGGCAAAAGTCAGTATCACGGCTATCATTGTCGTGGTCATGTCGATGTAGATGCCCGTCCAGCCGATGATGCCGAAACTGATGAGCAATCCGAACACGGACGTGAGCAGTGGTGCAACAACGCCGCGCAGCGAACGGGTTACGATGAGCATCACAACGATGGAGATGATGAAGGCAAAGAGGAACAGCCGCCCCAGTTCGCTTTTGAGATAAACGAATTTCTCGTAGCCCAGATAGGGCATTCCCGCGGCGTTGGGCGACAGTTCGGCGTATTTCGCCTTGCCGATGATGTGTCCCGCTTCTTTGCCCGTAATCATGTCGGGCGCAATGTCGCTCGTCTTTTTCCACACGCTATCTTCGGGGAACGGCCGCAGTTTCACCATAATCCACGTCATCGTGCCGTCATTTGACACCATCTTCTTTGCCAAATACGGTTTGCTGTACGCTTTCTGCCGGATTACATTCAGCGAAGCGGCATCAGACGGTATTTCGTCGGGGACAATCTGTTCGATGGTCATACCCTCCTCCGTACCTACGGCAAACTCAATGTCGGTGAGCGACGTTACCTTGTCGGCATACGACAGACTGTCTTTCAGTTCGTTGCTCAGTTCGCGAATGAGCGTCAGGCTGCGTTGGGAGAAGATGTCCTTGTTTTTCACCAGCACCGCCACATAGTAGTCGTTGCCGAAGATAGACTTGAATTCGTTGGCCTTGAGCAGCATCGGGTCGTCGCTCACGAAATAGTCGTCGAACGAAGTTTTCATCACGATGCGCTTCGCTCCCACAAACGAGAAGGCGATGATGACTGCGAACAACGCACCGACCACAAGCCGGTGGCAGAGTATCCAGTCTGCCAACTGCTTGAACTTACTGTTGATTTTTACGATTTTCATTGTTGTTTTATCTTTGTTGTTATTACTATCTCTGACCGGTTGTTATTACTACCTCAGAACGGTCGCCAGAAACCTTTAATACTTATGTAATTGGACCAATTTGTCCAACTAATTAGACCAATTTGTCCAACTAATTAGACCAATTTGTCCAACTAATTAGACTAATTTGTCCAGCTCATTGGACTCGTCTGTCCAACTTATTGGATAAGCGCGTCCAATTTGTACAGTCACCATACGCGTCGTAAGCTATATGCTGTTGCTGTTTGCCATAATCCTTTGCGAGCGATTGGTGTAGAGGTATTATTGCCGTTTTTCCTGTTGCAGACGAACCATTCGGGCGAACTCGCCGTTGCGGGTCAGCAGTTCGTCGGGCGTTCCCTGTTCGCTCACCGTACCGCCACTAAGCACCACGATGTGGTCGGCATTGCGGACGGTGCGCATACGGTGGGCGATGATGATAACGGTCTTGTTACGTACCAGTTCGGAAATTCCCGCTTGTATTTTCGTCTCGTTCTCGGCATCAAGGCTTGCGGTGGCTTCGTCGAGAAGTATGATTGGAGCATTCTTCAGCAAGGCGCGGGCAATGGAAATGCGCTGCCGCTCGCCACCCGAAAGGGTTTCGCCGTTTTCCCCGATAACGGTATCGTAGCCTTGCGGCATTCGGCTGATGAAGTCGTCGCACTGCGCCAGTCGGGCAACGTGGCGCACTTCCTCGTCGGTGGCGTTGCGCTTGCCGATTCGGATATTGTCGGCAATAGATGCATTGAACAGCAAAACGTCTTGAAAGACGATGGAATAGTGTTTCAGCAGCGCTTCGGGGTCAATCTTCGATATATCGTTTCCACCCACAAGAATTTGTCCGTCGTCGATGTCCCAAAAGCGTGCGGAGAGCTTGGCAGTAGTGCTTTTACCCCCACCCGACGGCCCCACGAGGGCGGTAACAGTGCCTTGGCGTGCCGTGAACGAGACATTGTGCAGCACTTGCTTCTCGGTTTCGTAGGCAAAACTTACGTTGCGGAACTCGATGTCGTAGTTTTCGAGTTGTACGGCTGCACTTCCCTCCTGCGTAGGCATGTTTTCTATTTCCTTCATACGGTTGATGCGCACGTCGAGGAAGGAGAGAAGGGCAAGGTAGTTGCACACTTCGATAATGGGATTGTAGACCATTGCCGATGCCAAGAGGTAAGCCAAGTAGGTGAATACCGACACTTCGCCCTGCTGCAACAGCCACGCTCCCACCAATATAACGGTGGGCATGCCGAGTTTGAGCAACATTCCGGCGAGGTTGAGGAAGACTCCTGCCACGAGTTCGCCGCGCACCAGCTCGCGTTCGTAGCCCTTCAGCCGCTTGTCGAAGCTGCGGCAGTATGCCTGTTCGCCACTGTACGACCTTATTTCCTGCATACATTCAAGCCCTTCCTGTATCTGTTCGGTTACGCCACGCTTCACTTTATAATGCTGGACGAAGGCTTTGTGGAGCTGACGGCGCGACAGCAGCAGGGTGGTTACGGCGAGCGGAACAACCCAAAAGAGGGCTAAAGCCAAGTGCCAGTTGTAGGAGAACATGCCCACGCCGATGATGACGACGCTCAGAGCCGACGCAAACAGCTGGGGAACAGCGTGCGAGAAGGTTTGCTCGAGCATCGTGCAGTCTTCCATCACGGTAGAGGTGAGGTCGGAAAGGTTGCGCTCGCCGAAGAAAGCGAGGGGCAGTCGGCGCAGTTTTTCCGCCACTCCGATGCGGCGTTGCGCACTCTCGTTGTAGACGGTGGTGTAGGTACTGTCGTACTGAAAGCGAGCCAAGAAGAACATAAACACTGCCAAGAGCACTGCCACAAGCACATAGAACCACAGCGTGTGCGGCTCGGTGGAGGGCTTGGCGTCGATGTATTCCATGAGGAAGAAGAACAAATAGGTGGGCGGCAGCATCAATGCAAGGTTCATCAATGTAGAGCAGGCGATGCCTTTCCGCAAGTCTTTGGCTCCTTTTTCGGTGAGGGCGAACCGTTGTTGAAGATATTTTATCATAGTCTTGTGTCCTTTCTGTTTAGGTTTATAGTTTCCATGCCACCGACTTTTGGTATTCGTTCCACATCTTATAATATAATGTGGCTTGCTCCATGAGCTGTTGGTGCGTGCCCTGTTCGGCTATTCTGCCGTTGTCTACCACGACAATGTTGTCGGCATCTTGCACGGTGGTCAGTCGGTGGGCTATCATGAGCACGGTTTTTCCGCGAGTCAGGTGGGCAAATGCCTGCCTGATAAGGTGCTCGTTTTCGGGGTCGGCAAAGGCAGTAGCTTCGTCGAGCACCACGATGGGCGCATCTTTCAGAATGGCACGGGCAAGCACTATGCGCTGCTGCTCGCCGCCACTCATCTCGCCCGGGTAGGAGTCCGCGCGCTCGCCCAGGCCCACGCGCTCAAGCATGTCGATCGCAATCGAGCGCCTGCGCAGCAGCTGCGGGCCGGGGGCGTACAGGAGGGGAACCTCGACGTTTTCCGCGGCCGTGCGCGCCGAAAAGATGTTGAACTGCTGGAACACGAAGCCGAAATCTTCCCCGCGCATGCGCGCGCGGCGCCCCTCGCCCAGGCGCGTGGTGTCCACGCCGTCCAGCTCGTACGTGCCCGAGGTGGGGGTATCCAGCAGGCCGATGATGTTGAGCATCGTGGACTTGCCTGTACCCGAGCGGCCCACGATGGAGACGTGCTCGCCCTGAGCGACGTCCAGGTTGACGCCGCGCAGGATGTGCAGGTCCTCGCCGTCAGGCAGGGTCACCGTGCGGGTGACGTCCCGCAGGCACACGAGACTCATTGCGTGCCCGCCGCGTCGCCCGAGCCCCCGGCCATGCCGGAGTCCATGCCGCCGTAGGGGCCGGTCTGTCCATCCTGGTTGTCCTTGTTCGAGGTCGGGGTGAACTCAAGGATCTCCTCGCCTTCCGTGAGCCCCTCCTTGACCTCGACCATCTTGCCGTCCGTGATGCCTAGGGTGACGGCGCGCTTCTCCGGCTTCGTCGGGTCGTCGGTCGGCAGGTAGACGGCACCGGACTGGTAGCGCCCCTCGACCGCGGAGATCGGCACCGCGAGGACGCCCGTCGCCGATCCGGCTGTCATCTCGAGGGTGACCTGCAGGCCCGCGAACACCGTCTGATCGGCGGGGATCGCGCAGCGCGCCTTCAGGTCCGTCGAGGACGAGGTCCCGTTATCGGAGCCGGCGTTCGCCTTGGGGTCCTGCGCCTTGCCGGTTGGACTCACCAGCTTGACACCCGTGCACTCGAAGGGCGCGGGGCCGTTCTTAATGGTGACGGTCGCGGTCGACGGGGCATCCTGGAGTCGGTACATCTGGTCCGCGCTCAGGGAGGCAACCGCGGAGAAGGTCGCAGGAGCGACGGTCGCAACCGTGTCGCCGATCGCGAACTGCTGGCCGACGAGCACGCTCGTCGAGACCGTACCGTCACCGGGTGAGACGACCGTCTCGTACTTGTAGGTCGGCTCGGAGGTCTCGACGCTGACGTTGCCTTCTTCGTCGGTGACCTGGCGGGTCTCACCGGGGATCTCCTTGCGGATCTGCACGATGGCGTCACCCTTGGAGATCTTGTCGCCGTCGTTGACGAAGGTGCGCACGACGTTGCCGTCCAGGGTCGCGCGGGCGACGACGGGCTCGTCGGCCTGGATCGTGCCCGTGACGCTCACGGTGTTCGTGATGTCGGCGCGGCCCACCTCGATCGTCATCTGCCCGAAGTTGCCGCCCGGGTCCATGCCGTCGGTATTTTTATCCTCCTGGACGGCGGGGAAGAACGCGAATTTCACCAAGGCCACGGCAATAACTACCCAGGCAAGAACCTTGACGATGTCGAGCACCTGGGCGGTGCGGGTCTTGTGTGCCACGTGCGTCTCCTTCGATGAACGGCGTCACTCGATTGTAAGGTGCGCCTCATCCATGCAGCAACGCTATCCCCGTCTTTTCAGGGTTTTCTCAGGGTCCATCCCGCCCGCTGGGCGCAGCGTCGCCTCGCCCCTACGATGGGTAACGAACCGACGAAAGGCAGCCATGATCCGCCGCGCCGCCCCCGCAGACGCCGAGGCACTCTCCGCCCTCTCGCGCACCTGCTTCACGCAGACATTCGGGCACCTCTACGATCCCGGCGACCTGGAGACCTTCCTCGACGAGGCCTACGCACCCGGCGTCCTGCGCGCCGAACTCGAGGATCCGGAACGGGCGACGTGGATCCTGTTCGAGGACATGGCCGACGAGGGCGAGGCCCCGGCCTCGTCGGCGCCCCCGGCACCAATCGGCTACGTGACCGCATGCCCCGCGCACCTGCCTCACCCCGACGTCGCGCCCGGCGACGGGGAAATCCACCGCCTCTACATCCTGCAGGGCCACCAGGGGTCGGGGCGCGGCACCCTCCTCCTGAAGACGGCGCTCGAGTGGCTCGAGCGCGACGGACCCCGCACCCTATGGATCGGCGTGTGGAGCGAAAACTACGGGGCGCAACGCTTCTACGCGCGGCACGGCTTTGAGATCGTCGGCGACTACTCGTTCATGGTGGGCGACCACGCCGACTACGAACTGATCACCCGCCGACCGGCACGCATCCCGGCCGAGTGACCGGTTGCCACATGCGAAAGGCCCCGAGGCGTGTTGCCTCGGGGCCTTGTCACGAGCTCATCACTCGGCGGATTCCTTCGCCTCCATCTCGGCGATCTGCTTGCGCACCTCATCCATATCGAGGTTCTGGACCTGAGCGATCAGATCCTCGAGAGCGGACAGCGGCAGCGCACCGGACTGACGGAACACAACGATGCCGTCGCGGAAGACCATGAGGGTCGGGATCGAGGTGATCTGAGCGGCCATCGCCAGCTGCTGCTGGTCGTCCGTGTCGATCTTGCCGAACACGATGTCCGGGTACTTCTCGGAGGCCTCTTCGAAGATGGGGCCGAACTGACGGCACGGGCCGCACCAAGTCGCCCAGAAATCCACCAGGACGATTCCGCCGGCGGACACGGTCTGCTCAAAGTTCTCCTGCGTGAGGGTAACGGTAGCCATGATTCTCCTATCATCGCCGGCTCATCCGACGGTCGTTGGGGCGGGCCCGTGGGGGGCTCGCGTGAACTGTCCTATTCAACGGGCGTGGTGCGCCGTCTATTCCCCCGAAGCGAGAGAGGAAGCGGTGACCTGTCGCACATTCTCCTCCGAAGCGCCCAAGCCTCTCAAGATGAAGGTCTCAACCAGCAGCAACGCAGACTCACGATGAACCGGATCCTGAGGCAGACGCTGCCCCTGCAGCGTCGCATGAATCAGGTGCACCGCACCCAGTGTGTTCTGCTCGAGGATCAGCCCGCGCTCCATGGCCTCGTCGAGGATCCCAATGAGGAGCTCACCGACAACCCCCGCGTGATCATGCAGGTGCGAGGCACCCTGGCCCGACATCTGACGACGCAAGCCCGCGCCAGCCTTGAGGTGGTAGCGGCTAATCATCTGCAGGTGCGCGCGGATGTAGATGCGCAGACGCATGAGCGGATCCGGCTCGGACTCGAGACGGGCCGTCAGCACCCTCGTGAACTCCTCAGTCACCTGCCGCATGTAGGCCAGCAGGAGCACTTCCTTGTCCGCGAAATGGTTATAGACGGCCGTGCGGCCAACGCCCGCACGCTCAGCGATCTGACTCATGGTGATCGACTCGAAGGACTGCTCCCCCATCAGCGACCCCAGGGCCTCAAAGAGGCGCGTACGAGTGAGCTCGCGGTGAGAGGCGAGCGACTCGCCAATAATCTTCGGCATACGCCTATTCTGACACTCTGCCCCTATGTGTCGTCAAATGGGAGAGCGTGCAGACGTCAGCGAGCGCAGCGGGCGACCACGGCCTCGACGATCGGCAGGTCAGCGCCGATCCACGGCAGCGCGGCAAGGTTCTCGAGGGGCACCCACCTGGCCTCGAGGTGCGACGCGCCCGCGCGCGGCTCTTGCGAGTTCGGTGCAACCTCAGCGAGCCACACGCCCATCACGCGCCCACCCAGAACCGGCCACCACTGCCCCTGCTCCGGGCACACTCGATCACCAACGATGAGGTGGGCACCAAGTTCTTCCGCGATCTCTCGCTCGAGGGCGATTGTTGGATCCTCGCCTTCCTCGACCTTGCCGCCGGGCAGCTCGAACTGGCCGCGTAGCTCCTGCGGGTAGGCGCGCGAGCAGGCGAGCAGCATCGTGGGCTCACTCAGGGAATCAACGATCGCGGCCGCCACCACGGGACGAGGCATGGGAACTCCAATCGGTTGGGCAACCTCAGTGTATCGGGCGTGTCCGCGTGTCGATGGTGCGGCACAGGATGCCTGGCTGCCCCGCCACCCACGCTCTCCCCAGACCTCTACCACGATTCGTCACCACCCCCTCCGCCTAGCACTGCCACACCATGCCCAGCCAACGCCGGTTGCGCGGCCATCCGGCGTGACGATATGATCGACGGGTCGATTCCTTCGGGACGATGAATTGCGGGCGTAGTTCATCGGTAGAATGGAAGCTTCCCAAGCTTCAGAGGCGGGTTCGATTCCCGTCGCCCGCTCCACCCCGCCCGGCCACGCGCCGGGCGGTTTTGTTATGGCCGTGCGGGATGCATGCGTACAACGGGGATCGGCGCCGCCATCAGCGCACGAGGGAAAGCCTGTGCACAACGGCTTCATGTAGCGCAAACCCCCCCCACCACTTCCGGTGGGGAGGGCGCCGGATCGCCTACAAGACCGGGCACAATGTCGGTTCGCGCTGAAACAGCGCCGCAGGGAGAACTTTTTCGCGTCCGGCACGGCAACTACTCGAAATCTAAACATTCAAGGCCATGACGACGCACTCACATTGTCCACGTGAAACCGCCGACGCCAATGCTCGCCTCCCCGAGCTGACCAATGAAACCGCCAGCACCATTGCGCGCCTCCCCGAGCTGACCAATGAAACCGCCGGCACCATTGCGCTTCCCTGAACAGCAAGCGTTGAAACCGGCGACGCCTCTGCAGCCACTGGTGCAGGCCAGCATGAAACCGCCGTCACCAATGCTCGCCCCTGAACAGCAACCGTTGAAACCGACAACACCTATGCAATCGAAAAACGCAGGAAAAACACCCAATTCTCGCCCGCAAAGGCGATGGCGGTTTCATTTGAGGCTCGGCCTGCCCGAGCAAAGGCGACGCCGGTTTCAAGCCAGCGCTCACTCGGGCGCGCAAAGGTGTCACCGGTTTCATCGCGACGAAGCAGTGCAATGCCAACCCAAGTAGTGCAATGCCCCTGAGCAATAAGCAGGGCCACGGACAAGGGAACTCCCTCAATTCCGCATGCAATTCCAACACAGCACACCCCCACGGAACGTTAGAATCCGCAGAATTCCAACGATCAGACTTCAAACCTTGAAACACCCACGAAGGAATTGCATGCGAAATTGTGAGGCCGGCGCCGAGGCCTGCTGCGGCACCCGCGGGTGGAGGCATGGCCACATCCCCAGAAAAGTCGCACGTAATTCGATTGAGCAAAGTTTCAACAACGCCCAAAAACGTTGCAATTCCAACGACCTGAATTCAATACTTGAAATAATCGCAGGGGAATTACGTGCGAAATTACTGGGCGGCAGCGGGGCGTGGCAGGGTCATTCACAGCGACCTAGCCCCACTGGTGTGGAGGGCGCCGGAGGGACCTGCCGCGGTGCCCGTGGGCGGTGGCGGGGCCAGG
>CALBAF010000481.1 GCA_937926415.1 uncultured Actinomyces sp. | reverse complement strand
TAAAGCCTCAGTCTTCCAAACTGATTACGCGGGTTCGATTCCCGTCATCCCCTCGCACAAATCCCTCCGACGTTGTCGGGGGGATTTTTTGTGCTCGGGGATGCCGGGAATCGCTATCACCGGCCACACAGCACACAGCCTGAGCAGCCAAGTCTTGGAAGTCAACCAGGATCGCTTTATAACTCAATTGCCCGACGGCAGCGAAGATGCAACAGCGTTCCATCATGCCCAAGCACTACTCGCACGCCTGGATGCCCACCTTGGGGCTTCGTCTTTCGATGACGTGTATGCTAGTAGTGCGAATAATGAAACTCAATGCCGCGAGGCATTCAGGACGATTTTTGAAGCCAGGGTACAGATTCAACACTTCGAGGTGATGACTGCCCAAGGAGGCCCTACCTGACAAGATGGATGACAGATAGGCCGACCTCAACGTTTCACCCCAATCCCAACAAACACCGGAGTACAGAGGAATGAACGAAGAAGACATCCAGCAGGTTCCGCCCACAACACCGAACCTTCACACCGACGTCGCACGTAAGCTTGCAGACCTCCTACCCGAGGTCGTTGCTGACGGTAAGATCGATGTCGCCGCGCTCCAGGCTGTACTCGGCGATGACGCCGAAACCGGCACCGAGCGCTTCGGCCTTTTCTGGCCCGGTAAGACCCAGGCGATTCGTGCCGCTCAAACACCCACCACGGCCACGCTTGCACCTGACCGGGAGAACTCTCTGAACTGGGACGCCACAGGCAATGTCGTCATCGAAGGCGACAACCTCGAAGTGTTGAAAGTGCTGCAGAAGCACTACTATGGCAAGATCAAAATGATCTACATCGACCCGCCATACAACACGGGTAACGATTTCGTGTACAGCGATGACTACGCAGACCCGATCGGAACCTACCTCGAACGGACGGGACAGCGGGATGGCACAGGTAAGCTCTCCACCAACACTGAGTCAGACGGACGTTTCCACTCCAACTGGCTCAACATGATGTATCCACGCCTCAAGCTCGCTCGAAATCTACTGACCAATGACGGTTGTCTCGTCGTCTCGATCGGCGACGAGGAAATTGATCACGCAAGGGCGGTTCTGTCGGAAACGTTTGGCGAAGCTAACTACGTCGGCACCCTCGCCGTTATTAGGGCGGAGGGCGGCGGCCTGGCAAAACATTTAATCCGAGGACACGATTATGCACTCGTTTTTGCAAGAAATATTGGGACGTTTCAGCCCCTTCTGCGACCCAAGGATATCCGAGGCTCGCGCGCAGTAATCGATGGGGAGGAATACTGGATCGAAGAAGACTGGCTTCGTAAAGAATTCGGTAAGTACGGTACCTGTCTATATGAGGAGATAGAGAAATACCATGGCGCGAAGAAATTGGCTGAAATAGACGAAGGACTTGCAACCGGAAAATATGTGTTGAAGAAGAAGGCTAAAGGCCACATCGTTGGACGCTACCGAAAAGTCAGCGAAGACGGCTCCAAATTCTATTCCGTGATTAAGCATCTCAATAAAGATGGCGTCCATGATCTGGCTCAACTTGGCTCTGATATGAGCGCTTCTTTTGATTTCCCCAAGCCCGTCTCCTTGGTGAAATCATTTATTCGAGGCGCGACAATGAGAAGCTCATCAAACGCCGACATAATTCTTGACTTTTTTGCTGGTTCGGGTACGACTGCTCATGCTGTGATGGCGTTGAATGCTGAGGATGGTGGGAATCGTCGGTGTATTTCGGTGCAGTTGCCGGAGCCGACCGATGAGAACTCTGAGGCCCGCAAGGCCGGCTACGAGAATATCGCGGAGATTACGCGTGAGCGTATCCGCCGTGCTGGGGCGAAGATTCTGGAGGAGGAGTCTGCCAAGCTTGATGGGCGTTCTGAGAGCCTCGATGTCGGCTTCCGCGCTTACAAGCTTGTTGACACCAACTTCGCGAAGTGGCGTGCGGACTCCTCACTGTCTGAGGATGAGTTGGCCAGTTTGTTCGCTGGGATGGGTGAGTCCGTGGATGATGATGCCCGCCCAGAAGCGCTACTGACCGAGGTGCTGCTCAAGCTTGGTTTCTCGCTGACCGAGCAGGTTGAGCGTGTAGATGTGGCCGGACTGGAGGTGTTCAGCGTGGCTGATGGCCTGCTGGTCGCTTACCTGAACGAGCACGTCAAGCCCACCCTGGAGCAGTTGCGCGCCCTGGTCGCCCTTGAACCGGGTCGCCTGGTGGTGCTGGAAGACGCTTTCCAGGGTGATGATGTGCTCAAGACGAACCTGGTTCAGGAATGCCGCTCCCACGGCGTTGACTTGTGGACGGCTTAAGAGAGAATGGATGCGATGCGTTTTCAGTTTGACCCCCATCAGCCTTATCAGGCTTCCGCTATCGAAGCGGTCACGGACTTGTTCGATGGGCAGCCCGCGGACGCAGACCAATTGGAGACCACGTTCCGGCAGTTGTCTGCCGAGCCTGCCTTGTTTGACCAGAGCGAAGTGCCTGGTCAGGTGAGTATGGATATCGCTGCCGAGATCGGCGCGGTGGGTAACAACCTGGTGCTGGACGAGGACACAATCCTGGAGAACTTGCAACGGGTCCAAGACCGTAACGGCCTGGAGAGCGCTCAGACGCTTGCTGATGGTTTGCACTTTGATGTGGAGATGGAAACCGGTACGGGTAAGACCTACGTGTATTTGCGTACCGCGTTTGAGTTGGCCAAGCGTTACCGGTTTACCAAGTTCATCATTCTGGTGCCGTCGGTGGCGATCCGTGAGGGTGTGAAGACCTCGATTGATTTGATGCGTGAGCATTTCCGCCACTTGTACCCGGAGATCAATATGAATGCTTCGGTGTATGCGGGTGAACGTGCCGAGGAGGTGCGTGATTTCGCGTCGATGACGAGTTTGCAGTTTCTGGTGATGACGATTGATTCGCTGCGTGGGGATAAGAACACGCGCATCATGCACCAGAACAGGGACAAGCTTGCTGGGCTTCGCCCCCTGGATTATTTGCGGGCGACTCGTCCGATCGTGATCATGGATGAGCCCCAGAACATGGAGTCGCAGTTGGCTCAGTCAGCGGTAGCTGATCTGGATCCGTTGTGCACGCTACGCTATTCCGCAACCCACCGGGTGACCCGTAACGTAGTGTACCGGCTCGACCCGCTGGACGCCCACCAGCTCGGCCTGGTGAAGACGATTGTGGTCGCAGACGCTCAGGAGCTTGGTGGTACGGCTAAGCCGTATGTGAAGCTGCTTGGGGTGTCTCGTGACCCGTTCAAAGCTTCCCTGGAGTTGGTGTGTCGTAAGAAGGATGGCTCGTATGCCAAGCGCAAGGTCAGTGCTTCCCAGGGTGATGATCTGGAGCGGATTTCTGGCGGTAACCCGGCTTATGAGGGCAACTGGCGGGTGAGCGAGATCAGCGTTGAGCCTGAACGCATCGAACTGTCCAACCATGGGTACCTGTCTGTCGGGGATGAGTTCGGCTCAAACCAGGACGCGGTGTTCAAGGAGATGATTCGTGAGACCATCCGCGAGCACATCCGTAAGGAACTCCAGGTCCACGCCAAGGGAATCAAAGTGTTGTCCTTGTTCTTTATCGACAAGGTCGCCTCGTATCTGGGGGACGGGGTCAACAATCTGGACGCGAACGGCGATTTTGCTGCCTGGTTCGATGAGCTTTACACCGAAGAACTCGCCAAAGATCCCAAGGCGCGCGAGGTCCTGCCGGCAACTGCCCTGGAAGTGCGCAGTGGCTATTTTGCCCAGATGAAGTCTGGTAAGGGCAAGAACGCGGTGATGACGTTCAAGGACTCGTCTGGCAAGACCAAGGCGGATGATGACGCGTATGAATTGATCATGCGTGACAAGGCCCGTCTGCTGAGTATGGATGAGCCGGTGCGCTTCATTTTCTCCCACTCTGCTTTGCGTGAGGGCTGGGATAACCCGAACGTATTCCAGATTTGCACGCTGCGTGACATGGCCTCGGAAACCGAGCGCCGCCAGACGATCGGTCGTGGCCTGCGCCTGCCAGTGAACCAAACCGGTGAGCGTATTAGCGATACGGGTCTGGCGCAGTTGACGGTGGTGGCTAATGAGTCCTATCAGGCGTTCGCCTCCGCGCTCCAGAACGAATATCAGAAGGCGGGCGTGGCGATCGGCTTTGTGCGCAAGCAGGAATTTTCTCGTCTGCCGATCACGGTTGATGGGAAAGAGACCGTGCTTGGCGCGAAGCGTTCGGCCGATATCTGGAATCATCTCCACCAGCGCGGTTACATAGACGACCAGGGCGAGGTCCAGGGCAGTTGGGTGCCCGAGCAGCTTCGCTTCACTATCAACCTGCCCGGGCAGTATGCGGAGTACGAGGACGATGTCATCAACATCGTCAACGCCTGCAAGATGGAAACCATCATCAAACGCAAGCGCAAGCGTGTAGCCCGCAAACTGAACAAGGAACTGTACGCAGCCCCCGGGTTTGAGGAGTTCTGGGACAAAATCACCCAGCGCACCACCTACCGGGTCAACTTCGAACGCCAAGCACTGGTGGACGCGTGTGTGAACCGGATTAAGACGGCTCCCGAGATCGAGCCGATCCGTATCCAGGTCACGCGCACGAAAATGACGATGACTCGTGGTGGCACCAAGGGCAGCGCGCTTGGGTCTCCTCGTGGCGCGGACCTGACCGGCTCCTTCCCGCTGCCCGATATCGTGACCCAACTACAGGAAGCGACCTCGCTGACCCGAAAAACGATCATCGATATCCTCACCGCTTCTGGGAAGCTTGAAGAGTTTCGGTGTAATCCGAACGACTTCATCAAGATGGCATCTACCTGTATTCAAGAAGAGCTCGCTCACGTGGTGGTTGAGGGCATCCAGTACGAGAAGATTGGCGGGAGTATCTACGAACTGCGCGAGCTACAAGAAGACGGCCTTGAGGAGAAAGACCGCTTCCTTGACCAGCTCTACCAGGTGGCCAACACGGAAAAAACGGACTTTAACTACGTCGTCTATGACTCTGAGGTTGAACGTCAGTTTGCCGAGTACCTGGACGGTCGAGAAGACATCCGCTTGTTCATGAAACTGCCGGATAAGTTCCGTATCCCCACCCCGGTGGGTGATTACAACCCGGACTGGGCGATCATCAAAACCGAGGAAGGCCAGGACCGGCTGTATTTGATCCGAGAGACCAAGTCGAGCCTGAATCCGACGAAGCGTCGCCCGGGTGAGAACGCAAAGATTAACGCGGCGATCAAGCACTTCGAAGCCATCGGGGTCAACTACAAGGTCGCCGCCCCGGACAACTGGGGACTGTAACTGTGATGGAGGATAGTGTGCTTAGCGATTACCAGGCCAAGTTCTACGCCTACGAGCTGGATCGCTCCTACGCGAGCGATCACGTGGGCAAACTGGCGGGGCTGCTCTTTGACGCCCAGGTCGAACCTAAACCCCACCAGGTGGACGCGGCACTGTTCGCTTTGCGCACTCCCTTCACCCCGGGCGTGATCCTGGCAGACGAGGTCGGCTTGGGTAAAACCATCGAGGCTGGGATCGTGATCAGCCAGTACTGGGCTGAACGCAAACGCCGCATTCTCATCATCGCACCCTCTTCGCTGCGCCAGCAGTGGCGGCAAGAGCTGGACGAGAAATTCGCACTCCCAGCGAGCCTGCTTGAACGCGGCAACCTGGACGAGCGACTGACTCCCAATGCCCGTGAGCAGGTGTTGATTTGTTCCTATGAGTTCGCCAATTCCCAGCATCTGGCCTTGACGCGTCATTGGGATGTGGTGGTGTGCGATGAGGCCCACCGGCTGCGCGCGTACTGGACGGGGCAGGCCAAGATCGCCGCGAACGTGGCACGTATCTGCCGTGCCTCGTCCAAGACTGTCATGCTCACCGCCACACCCCTGCAGAACCGGCTCGAAGAACTCTACGGCCTCGTTAGTGTTTTCGACCCGGACTATTTCCGTTCCCTGGATGCGTTCAAAGAACGCTACGTGAAAAACCCAGGTGGCGTGGGTAATGATGATCTGGCTAAGCGAGTCGCCCAGATCGCTAAGCGCACGCTGCGGCGTGACGCGGATAAGTACATTCGTTTCACCACCCGCATGCCGCTGACGGTTGCGTTCAATCCCAGTCGGGCTGAGATCGAACTGTATGAGAAGATCAACGCCTACCTGCAGCGGCCGTTTCTGTGGGCGTTTTCCAAATCCCAACGCCATCTGTCCGCGCTGATTGTGCGTAAGCGTCTGGGCTCGTCCTCCTACGCGGTCGCGTCCACCCTGGCGTCTATCGCCGCCCGATTGGAGGCAGAGGCCAAAGCGGGTATGCGGCGTAACGATGCTGGGGGCTTCATCAGCGACCCGGACTTGACTGGTGAAGAGCACGAAGACGCCCAAGAGAGCAACGAAATCGATACTGCATCTGATTCTGCCCCCTTGTCTGACGCAGATCGGGAGTCGATGCTGGCTGAGGTTGCTGAGCTACGCTCCTATGCGGATCTGGCGCGCTCGATTACGGTCAACCAGAAAGCCGTCAAACTTGTTGATGCGCTCGAACAAGGCTTTAATCGTCTGCGTGAGATTGGCGCGCCTGAAAAAGCCATTGTCTTCACCGACTCCACCGTCACTCAGGACTACCTCGCCCGCAGCCTTGCGGAGGCCGGTTGGGGCGAAGGCATTGTTCTGTTTAACGGTACGAACAACAGCGCCCACGCGAACCAGATCTACCAAGCCTGGCTAAAAGAAAACGAAGGCAGTGACCTGATCACCGGTATCCCGGCCGCCGACCGGCGCAAAGCCCTGGTCGACGAGTTCCGCAAGCGTGGCCGTCTCATGATCGCTACCGAAGCGGCAGCAGAAGGTATCAACCTGCAGTTCTGCTCCATGCTCGTCAACTACGATCTGCCCTGGAACCCGCAACGTGTGGAACAACGCATCGGCCGCGTCCACCGTTTCGGGCAGAAACACAACGTGATCGTGGTGAACTTTTCTAACAAGGGCAACGTCGCAGAAGAACGCATCCTGCAGTTGCTGACCGAAAAGTTCAAACTCTTCACCTCCGTGTTCGGGGCCTCTGACGAAGTCCTCGGCCAGATCGAAGACGGCCTGGACTTCGAGAAAAACATTGCCGCAATCCTCGAGCGCTGCACCACCGCAGAGCAGATCGAGCAAGCCTTCAACGAGCTCGAAGCCCGCTACAGTGCACAAATCGACCGGGAAATGAAACGCACCCGCAAGAAAGTCTTCGACAACCTCGACCCCAAGGTGCGCGACAAGCTCAAGTCCTACGACGCTCAAACCGGCGTTGTGCTCAACGCTTTCGAACGCCTCCTCATTGACCTGACCCGCCACGAACTAGGCGGCTACGCGTCCTTTAACGACACCGGCACCCAGTTCACCCTCACCAGCGCCCCAGCGGCCGGAATCCCCACTGGCAACTACTTCTTCAAATCCCAGCCACGCGCAGGCGCGCACCAATACCGCTATGCTAGCAACCTAGCCCAATGGGTGGTTGCTAGCGCTAAGACACGCCCTACCCCGCCAGCACACCTGGTCTTCCAAACCCACGGAAGTGACAGGGCCACGGCCATCGCCAAACGGCTGCGTGGCCGCAGTGGACGGATCAGCGCCCACCAGGTCACCTTCACCATGCAAGCCGCAGACCAATCACTTAAAGAAACCTACCTACTCCTGGCAGGCTTCTTCGCTGACGGCACCCCCATGGACCAAGCGCAAATCCGCGACCTACTCGACCTGAACTGCGTCTCCGCACAACCCACTCAGGTCAGCACCCGAGGGTTCGAGGATACGATTCACCAGCTGCGTCAAACCGTTGGGGTTGACGTTCAAGAACGCAACGCCATCTTCTATCTGCAACAAGAAGAACTCATCGATGCCGCCCGCCTAGATCTCAAAGCCACCTTCGACGCGAAAATCCGCGACTACCATGCCAAAGAAACCACCGCTAGCAAGGCAGCACGCAAAGCCAAGAACACGGCCGAGCAACTCAAACTCACCCGCGAAGCACGCTCGTGGCGACGCAAAGCCGAAGAAGCCGACGACGAATACCGCCGTCAACGCAACAAACTCCGCGCTGAATCCGACGCCTACCTCGAGAAAGCATCCATGGCCCTAGAACCCAAGGAAGAAACCAACGAACTATTCACCGTATCCTGGGAGGTCGAGTAGACCCACACCCGTCACACATTCCCGTGCCACAACCTGACAACGCAACTGGCCCCGCGGACCACACTCGACACACCCTGCAAAACCAAGGGAGACAGGGGAGTACGCGCTCAGTGGAAATAAACCGTGCACGAGCCGCTGTGTTGGGCATTTAGCGGGAAAACAGGTAAACTAGGGCACTGACTGTGTTAAACACGCAAGTGCGCAACACGGTCGGTTTCACGGGGCGTGGCGTAGCTTGGCTAACGCGCCTGCTTTGGGAGCAGGAGATCGCAGGTTCGAATCCTGTCGCCCCGACGTGAAACGGTTGCCGCGATGCTACAAGGTCGTGGCGCTCTTTCCACTAAGCAACCGCGGTACACACGATTCGTGCCGCACCGAAACTATATGAGGAGATCACGGACGTGAAGACCGCCGTCGAGAAGCTCAACCCGACCCTCGCAAAGATTGAGGTCGAGGTTCCCTTCGCAGAATTCAAGCCCTACCTGGACCGCACCTACAAGAACCTCTCGGGTCAGATCAGCGTTCCCGGCTTCCGCAAGGGTAAGCTGCCCAAGCAGCTCATCGAGCAGCGTGCGGGCTTCGACTACATCGTCGAGGCATCCCTGAACGACGCTCTGAACGACTACTACGCACAGGCACTGGGCGAGAACGAACTCTCCCCCCTGGCACAGCCCGAGCTGGACGTTCAGTCCCAGCCCTCCACTGAGAACCGTGAGGCAGACGTCAAGCTGACCATCACCGTCACCGTCCGCCCCGAAATCGAGCTGCCCAACTACGAGGGCCTCGAGGTTGAGGTTGACGAGGTAGAGGTCACCGCTGAGGACGAGGTCCAGGCACTGGACGCTCTGCGTGAGCGCTTCGGCACCCTGAAGACCGTTGAGCGCCCCGCAGCTGACAAGGACTTCGTGACCATCGACATCGCCGCAGAAATCGACGGCGAGCAGGTAGACGCAGCAAACGACCTGTCCTACCAGATTGGTTCCGGCACCATGCTCGACGGCATCGACGAGGCTCTGACCGGCCTGTCCGCTG
>CALBAF010000480.1 GCA_937926415.1 uncultured Actinomyces sp. | reverse complement strand
AAGGAGATTCGTCGTCGATGAGAGGCGGTCGGAGGCGCATGAGGGCAATCATAGGGCCTCGCACCCCTGCGGGCGCAAGAATCGGGGATTTTGGGTGCGAGTGGCCCATGGTAGTCTGACCACGTAATAAAAGGGCGTGAAGATGCATGTGACAGGTCTTTCCCAGCGTGGGGAATCGTCGCTGCAACTGGAGGGGAAACCATGCGACTACTGCTGCAATTAGGCATCGTCGTCTGTCGATTCGTTAAACGTGGACCGGGTGCCATTGTCGGGCTCACTCTCCTGCTTGCGTGCGGGGTCGGCTTGGCATCCTGGTATCGAGACCTGCCTGTGACTGAGCCTCAGACTCCCGAGACGCTCGCGCGCGAGTACGTTGATCTGCTCTTCACGGGCCGCTACGCGGAGGCTGAGGAGTACGCGAAAGTCGAGTCGCGCACGTGTTCTCGTGGCGACTGCTTTCTCGATCCATCGCTCGCCACGCCCATTGAATATCCGCAGCTGGTTGAGCTGACGGTCAAGCCAAGAAGCGCGGAGCGGAACAACGAGAGCTATCAGGTGCTCGTTCGATACACCCTTGGGGGAAAGGAATCGTGGGGCAGCTTTACCATCGTTAAACAGCCTGAGCACTACCCGACCCCGGGAGTGCGAACGGTGGGCGGATGGATGATTCATAAGCCCTGGCAGAGTCAATCAATAATCCGGATCGATCATGCCTTTGCGTCTGCGAGTGTTGGCGACCTTGAGGTCTATCGGGGGCATGGCATTGGTTTCGGGCGGAGGAGCTACTCGTGGGAGTCCATCACGATGCGAGGATATCCTGCCATGTACGACCTCAACGTCACAAAGATTACCGACCGGTGGCTTGTGCTGATGCGCGATCGGAATAATCAGGAGGTGGATTTTGGCGATTATGATTCTGTCCCCTTCTCTTTGGGGGAGGAAATGTCAATCGAAGCGGTCATGGCACCCGAGGACTACGACGAGCTGTACGTCCAGGTTGAGCGCGAGCTCCGTGCCTGTCTGCGTGGCGAGCCGTCCCCTGTGTGCACTCGCCAACTGTCCGGGAAGGGTGAGGAAGGGGCTGTACTGACGGTCGTTACCGATCTTTGGAACCGCCCGAGTCTTGACTCTGTGACCGAGGAGGACACCCTCCCGGTGGAGGTGACATTCCCCGATGGGCGCACGGAGCTTGTTCGGGTGAAGTGGCGATACTCGCAAGACTCGACGGGCACCGTGAGCATCACGTTGGAAACTGATCTCCCCCCGTGGGAAAAGGAGAGAAGGGGATGACGATGAAGCTGATGCGCTATGTCAAGCGCGGGCCGGGAGCGTTTGTGGGGCTGGCACTCCTGCTGGTCCTCGGGGTCTTGGGATGTACCGCGTATGCGGACTCTCTGCGTTCTCAGATCACGCCTGAACAGGCCGTGCGAGCCTACGTCCAGCTGATCATCGACGGGAAGTACTCGGAGGCTGAAAAGGTCATTCCCGCCCGGGACAAGCAGTGTGGCGGAAGGTCGTGCAGGGTTGGCGACGACATCTCGGAGCTGCGCGTTGAAGCCCCGCAGCTGCTGGATGTGACGGTGAGCAAAGAATGCGGGGAGAGGAACATCAGGTGCATTGCGAAGGTCCGCCTGCTCGTGGGGGGTGTCGAGCAGGAGTACCGGTTAAGCCTCACTCGTGATGAGAGCGAGGGATCCCCCGTGACGGGATGGTGGCACCTAGATGGGGCACTATACGGAGAGTCAACGGTTGTTCTCGACCCGGTATTCGAGACGGCGACATTCGGAGACGACTACGAGTTCGCGCAAGTGGGTCCCACGGCCCCCAGGGAGTCACAGTGGCGTATTACTCGATCGGCCTACCCCGGGGTGTACGAGCTTCGCGTCTTCCCGCTCGCTCATCACTGGCGCCATGTTCTGAGCGACACTCAGGGCAATGAGTGGTGGTCCGGGGAATCGGATAGCATCCCCGTTTCCCTCGGTGGAAACTATCAGCTGAGCGCTGTTTTGTCGGAGCGTGACTACAACGATGTTCACGTGGATGCCGAGCAGGAAATTCAGCGGTGCGTGCGCGGCGAGGAGTCTCGCGTATGCCTGCAGCGCCTGCGTGGGCACAGCGCTGAGGGCATGAGAGTGTCCTTCGATGATTCATCCGAGGACGTCGCCGTCTGGAAATCCCCGATTGATCTGCACAAGACCGAGGTGACGGTAGCCTACGCGGATGGGACGTCGAGAGACTTTACCCTCTGGTGGCGCTTCGTGGTCGATGGAGACGACGTGCACGTTACCTACATGTCTGGCCTCTATCAGCGAGCCCTGCCGGTCGATGGCTCGGGTTCGACGATGAACGAAAGGTTGTTCTGATTCATCGGTGCCGCCGGTGTTCGCGAAGTGCGAGCGCCGGCGGCACTGTCGTGCGCCGATTAGTCGAGGGGTAGGGGCGGGGTCGGGGTGTCCGCAGTGCTCTTACGCAGCGCGGGCAATCCGATGAG
>CALBAF010000479.1 GCA_937926415.1 uncultured Actinomyces sp. | reverse complement strand
GGCGTACAGGCCGTCGATATCCACCTTGTCGAGGGTCTTGGCCACGTTCATGAGGGTCTCGTGGCTCATGAGGCGCTGCAGGGGAAGGTTCTGCTTGCGCAGGGTGCGGGCGATGGCGCCCTTGCCCTCCTCGATGGCCTCCTCACGACGCTCCTTGGAGAACCAGGAACGGATCTTGTTGCGGGCCCGGGTGGAGGCGACGAAGGAGCGCCAGTCGCGCGAGGGTCCGGCGTTGATGGCCTTGGAAGTGAAGACCTCCACCGTGTCACCGTTCTCCAGGCGCGTGTCCAGGGGCACCAGTCGGCTGTTGACGCGTGCGCCCACGGTGCGGTGGCCGACCTCGGTGTGGACGGCGTAGGCGAAGTCCACCGGGGTGGCTCCCGCCGGCAGTGCGAGGACATCACCCCGGGGGGTGAAGACGTAGACCTGGTCCCCGGCCATCTCGTAGCGCAGGGCATCGAGGACCTCGGTGGGGTCCTGGGTCTCCTTCTGCCAGTCGACGAGCTGGCGCAGCCAGCCCATGTCACCCTGGTCGGAGTCTCCGGGCCTGCCTCCCAGGGCGCTGGGACCCGAGGCGTTGGGGTCCTCCTTGTAACGCCAGTGCGCGGCCACGCCGTACTCGGCCATGCGGTGCATCTCGTGGGTGCGGATCTGGATCTCCACCGGTTTGCCACCCGGCCCCACGACAGTCGTGTGCAGCGACTGATAGAGGTTGAACTTGGGGACGGCGATGTAGTCCTTGAAGCGCCCGCTCATGGGGGTCCAGCGCGAGTGCAGGGAGCCGAGCACCGCGTAGCAGTCCTGGACGGTGTCGACGATGACTCGCAGCGCCACCAGGTCGTAGATGTCGTCGAAGTCCTTTCCCCGCACGATCATCTTCTGGTAGATCGAGTAGTAGTGCTTGGGCCGTCCGGTCACGGCGCCCTTGATCCTGTTGACCCTCAGGTCCTCCTCGATCTGGAGGCGAACCTGGCGCAGGTACTCCTCGCGAGCCGGGGCCCGCTCCGCCACCATGTGCTCGATCTCCTCGTACACGCCCGGGTAGAGGGCCTTGAAGGACCGGTCCTCCAGCTCCCACTTGATCGTGTTCATCCCCAGACGGTGGGCCAGGGGCGCATAGATCTCCAGGGTCTCCTTGGCCTTGCGGGCGGCGTTCTCCGCGGAGACGTACTTCCAGGTGCGGGCGTTGTGAAGACGGTCGCCGAGCTTGATGACCAGGACCCGGATGTCCTTGGACATCGCGATAATCATCTTGCGCACCGTCTCGGCCTGGGCGGCCTCACCGTACTGGAGCTTGTCGAGCTTGGTGACGCCGTCGACGAGCAGGCTGATCTCGTCGCCGAAGTCGGCGCGCAGACGCTCGAGGGTGTAGTCGGTGTCCTCCACGGTGTC
>CALBAF010000478.1 GCA_937926415.1 uncultured Actinomyces sp. | reverse complement strand
CCCGCCGAGGTTGCGGAGCCCGCGACGGCCGTGCCGATCCAGCCCAGGATGGGGGAGAGGAACGCGAAGGCCGCGCCCGTCGTCGCCAGGGCGGCGCCGATCGAGGTGGTCTGGCCCGAGAAGTTCATGACGAAGGCGAGCGCCATGACGGAGGCGATCGTCAGGATGGCCATGCGCAGTGAGTAGATGGTGCGCGGCAGGACCGCGAACATCTCACCCACGGAGGTCTGGAAGCGGCCGTTCGAGGAGTTCGTGCCGTACACGATGGCGACGATGATGCCGGTGACGAAGATCCAGGTGCCGGGGTTGGACAGGATCTGCAGGTTGTAGTTGGCGGCGGTTGACGGAGAACCGTCCGCGGTCAGCAGGTTGCCGTAGATGCCGGGCCACGGGATCTTCACGTCCGTCGAGGAGAAGAAAGCGGCGACCGGCTTGGCCAGCTTCGTGATCGCGATGATGACGACGACGAGGACGTAGGGCAGCAGGGCCAGGCCGATACGCGAGCCGGTGGGCTTGTCGGCCTCATCGGCCTCGGTCGCGTACTCCGCGGGGGTTGTCGGGCCCCAGACCAGCAGGAACACGTAGCAGGCGGCGAAGCCCAGCAGGGAGGCGACGACGGCGGTCAGCTCGTAGGAGACCGAGGGGGTGAAGAAGTGGCCGACGCCTGCCGCGGCGCCCGCAACGAGGGCGAGGGGCCACAGCTGGCGCACGCCTCGTCCGCCGTCGAGGATGAACAGCATCAGGAACGGGATGAACAGACAGAAGATCCACGTCAGGTGTCCCATGTTGCCGGCAACGACGACGGGGTCTGCGCCTCCGAGCTTGCCGGCGGTGGTCGTGGGGATTGCCATGGCGCCGAAGCCCACGTTGATGGCGTTACCGACGACGGTGACGACGGCGGCCTTGATCTTGGGGACGCCGAGGGTCACCAGCATGGCACAGGTGATGGCAACGGGGGCGCCAAAGCCGGCCAGGCCCTCGAGCAGGCCGCAGAAGCACCAGGCGACGATGAGGGCCTGGGCGCGCTGGTCGCCGCGGCCGATCGTATTAAAGACGGCCTTCAGGTCGGAGCTGCGTCCGGACTTCTCGGTGAGGTTGTAGAGCCATACGGCCGCGATGATGATGTAGATGATCGGCATGAAGCCCATGGCGGCACCCTGCGTGCCGGACAGGAGGGCCATGCCGACGGGCATCTTGAAGGCGAAGACCGCGATGCCCAGGGACAGCACCAGGGAGATGATCGAGCACCAGTGGGTGGCGACCTTGAAGACCCCCATGAGGACGAAGAAGACGACGAGCGGAAGAAGCCCGACGACGGCTGTCAGGAAGACATTCCCCGCGACTGCCGTCGTCGACGGGGTAAAGGATTGGGCTAACAAGAGAGAAGTCATGGCTGCTCCGCGCGTCAGTGAGTGGGACAACGGACCTAATTATCATGACATATGAAGGCGGGGGCGGACGCATTTTTGAGCGTTTTTCTTTGTCAGTGCTGGCCGGGGGAGCGCGCCGCATCTCACGTCCAGTATGCGCAGCGTCTGCTCGCGGCTCCTGCCTCGTCGATAGACTACGAAGCGTGAAGACTACATCCGCTGTTCCCGTTCCCTCCGGCTCGCGCATGCCGATTCGTAAGTATCGGCCGTTCCTCGACACGAATCCCGTGGACCTGCCGGATCGCCAGTGGCCCTCCAAGCGCATCACGAAGGCGCCGCGCTGGATGTCCACCGACCTGCGCGATGGCAACCAGGCCCTCATCGAGCCGATGGACCCGGCCCGCAAGCGCCGCATGTTCGACCTGCTCATTAAGCTGGGGTATAAGGAGATCGAGATCGGTTTCCCCGCGGCCTCGCAGACCGACTACGACTTCGTGCGCTCCCTCATCGAGGACGACGCGGTGCCCGAGGACGTGACGATCTCGGTTCTCACCCAGTCGCGCCCCGAGCTGATCGAACGCACGGTCGAGGCCATGGTGGGTTTCCCGCGCGCGACGGTACACCTCTACAACGCGACGGCCCCCGTGTTCCGCGAGGTCGTGTTCCACGCGGATAAGGCGCAGACGGTTGAGCTCGCTCAGTCCGGTGCACGCGAGATTATTGCGCAGGCTGAGAAGCGCCTGGGCGATGAGACGATCTTCGGCTTCGAGTACTCGCCCGAGATCTTCATCGATACTGAGCTCGATTTCGCTCTCGAGGTGTGCGAGTCCGTCATGGACGTGTGGGAGCCAGGCGAGGGGCGCGAGATTGTCCTGAACCTGCCCTCCACGGTCGAGCGCGCGACCCCGAACGTGTTCGCCGACCAGATCGAGTGGATGAGCCGCAACCTGAGCCGCCGCGAGTACGTGGCCCTGTCCGTGCACCCCCACAACGACCGCGGAACGGGCGTGGCGACGGCCGAGCTGGCGCTGCTGGCTGGTGCGGACCGCATCGAGGGCTGCCTGCTCGGTCAGGGCGAGCGCACCGGCAACGTCGACCTGGTGACCCTGGGCCTGAACCTGTTCAGCCAGGGCATCGACCCGGGCATCGACTTCTCGGACGTGGACGCGATTCGCCGCACGGTCGAGTACTGCACGCAGATGGAGACCTCGCCGCGCGCCCCCTACGTGGGCGACCTCGTCTACACGAGCTTCTCCGGGTCCCACCAGGACGCGATCAAGAAGGGCTTCACCGCCCGCAAGGCCAAGGTCGACGCCGCGGGCGGCGACGAGAACGCGGTCCCGTGGGAGCTGCCCTACCTGCCGATCGACCCGCACGACGTGGGCCGCTCGTACGAGGCCGTGGTGCGCGTGAACTCGCAGTCCGGCAAGGGCGGCGTCGCCTACCTCATGTCGACGGCGCACGCCCTGGAGCTGCCGCGCCGCCTGCAGGTGGAGTTCTCTCGCATCGTCCAGCGCCACACGGATACCTACGGCGGCGAGATCAATGCGGCCACGCTGTGGCAGATCTTCGCGGACGAGTACCTGCCCACGAGTGCCGCTCCCGGCCTGGAGCCTTGGGGCCGCTTCGAGATGCGCTCCTCGCAGGTCTCGTCGATCGACGACGAGCACGTCGAGCTCAACGCGACGCTCACGGACGGCGGCGAGACCGTGAAGGTGCAGGCCACCGGTACGGGCCCGATCGACGCCTTCGTCTCGGCGCTGCACGAGTTTGACCTGGACGTCCGCATCCTCGACTACTCCGAGCATGCGATGAGCCAGGGCCGCGATGCCCGCGCCGCCGCCTATGTGGAGGCTGCCGTGGACGGTCAGATCGTGTGGGGCGTCGGCATCGACTCCTCGATCACCCGCGCGTCCTACAAGGCCGTCATCTCGGCGGTCAACCGAGCCCTGCGCTAAGCGCTCGTAGACAGATAGGGCGAACCCCGGCCTCGTTGATGGAGAAACGAGGCCGGGGTTCGTCGTGTCTTCAGGCGCGCGTGGCGGCCGGGATCGGGTTGGCTGCGAGGGCCTCGAGGGATCGGCGCACCTGGCCGTCGAGGACGCGGGCGATACGCTCGGTGAGGATGTAGGGGTCGGCGCTCATGCCGGTCGCGAGCCACTGGGAGACGTGGCCGAGAATGGCGAGTGTGAAGTGGTCGGTGACGAACACTCGATCGTCTTCGGTGACGGGCAGGTCGGCGCTGTGCTGATCGATGATGGGTTCCATGACGGCGCGCAGCTGCTTGTGCAGGAATATCTGCAGATCCTCCATGCCGAGGGAGGAGACGACGGAACGGGTCTCTTCGGGGTGGTTTTGCATCCACACGAACATGGCGAGCAGGCCATCGGACCAGTCTTCGTAGGTAGCGTGAGCGATGATCTGGTCGGCGACCTCGCGCTTGAAGACCCACACGGTCAGGTCTCGGATATCAGAGAAGTGGTAGTAGAAGGCCTGGCGGGTCACGCCGGCAGTGCGGGTGATTCCGGAGACCGTCACCTTCGACAGTGGGACGGTCGTGAGGGCGTCGCGCAGGGCGTCTGCGAGCCGCTCTTTCGCATCGGGGTGGGGCATCAGTGATCCTCGGCGACAAGAAACAATGAGGTTACGTGCGAACTATACATGCAGATTCGCGGAACTGCTCAATGCGTGTTTAGACAGAACTGACCAATCGTATAGCGAGGCCCTGGTCACGCGTCTAGGAATTTGTTGTCACGATTTTGTTGCGGATATGCGCCAGGCCCCGGTCTCGTTGAAACGAGGCCGGGGCCTGGGGTGAGCTGTGTCTGCCCTCGTGCGGTTGGTGGGAATTTACCGCATTACTTGACGAGACGGCCCAGAGCAGGGGTGGTCTGGTCGGTCATGAGCACTCGCATGCGCGCAATCGCGAGCGAGGGGTTGACCTCCAGGCCGGAGAGCATCCACTGAGCCATGTGGGCGGTGGTTGCCAGTGCGAAGTGCTGGGCGACGACGTCGCGCGCCGTAGCCGAGGCGGAGCCGGGCAGGCGGGACTCGATGAGCTCCTGAATGTGAGAGACCAGGAATGCCCACAGGTCGTTTGCCTCGATGGTCTTCATGGCGGCGGCGGTCTCGTCGCGATGGGCGTGCATCCACGTCATGGTCGCTTCGATGGCGTCGAGCCATTCTCCCGAACTGGTGGTCAGGTGCGCTGTGATTTCCTCGCGGAAAACCCAGGCGTTGAGGTCGTTCAGGGAGTTGAAGTGGTAGTAGAACGCTTGACGGGTGACCCCGGCGGAGCGTGTCAGTGCGCTGACAGAGATCTTTGACAGCGGGGTCTGCGTCAGGGCCTGACGCAGTGCGGTGCCAAGCTTTTCGCGGGCATCAATCGGTGGAGCCATTTGTTTCCTTCCTTCGACGGTTATGGGTAAACCATATCCAGTTACGAAGAAACTATCTACTCGAAAACCACTTGTCGGCTGTGTAACCGACCACGCTGTCAGTTTCTCATATATTGTTGACAGTGCACGAGGGGGCGCTTGTCGATCGATGTGACAGCGCACTTCACAACAGATTTCGCCCAATGCGATGGTGGGCGGGCCTGCTCTCTTGGGCCGCGCGGTCGTGACACAATGTCCGTGTGATGAAGTCCTATCGAGACGAGGCGATCGTCCTGCGTACCCACAAGCTGGGCGAAGCGGATCGCATCATCACGCTTCTCACCGCCGAGCACGGACAGGTGCGAGCCGTCGCCAAGGGCGTGCGCAAGACGACCTCAAAGTTCGGCGCGCGCGTCGAACCCTTCTCCGTCATCGACGCCCAGCTTCATCATGGGCGCACCCTCGATACCCTCACCCAGGTCGCCTCGATCGCACAATACGGTGACGCCATCGCCGCCAACTACGACCTCTACCTCGCGGCCACCGTCATCGTCGAAACCGCCGAGCGCCTCACCGCGGACGCGCACGACGGCACCCACTCTCAATACCTCCTCCTTCTTGGTGCTCTCAACGCCCTCGCGCGAGGCCGTCACGATCCGACCCTCATTCGCACGTCCTACACGCTGCGCGCCCTCGCCCTGGCCGGATGGGCCCCCTCGTGCTTCGACTGCGCCGTGTGTGGCACACAGGGGCCCCACTCCTCGTTCTCCATCCCCGACGGCGGTACCGTCTGCGACGCCTGCCGCCCGCCCGGCGCCTCCTCGCCTGCACCCGATACCGTCGCCCTCCTCGGTCAGCTGCTGAGCGGCGACTGGGAGCGGGCCGACCGGTGCGAATCATACGCACGCACCGAGGCCTCGGGCCTCATCTCCTCGTACACTCAATGGCATCTGGAACGCCGCCTGCGCTCGCTGAGCGTCATCGATAGGAGCCACCCATGACCAACCTGCGACCCACCCCCATGGACCGCGCCCCGCAAGACCCCGCCGCGCCTCTGCTCGGCCCCGGTCAGTGGCACTGCGAGGCGCCCGTCTTTCGAAAGGGTGAGGTGCCCGCGCACGTCGCACTCATCATGGACGGAAACGGGCGGTGGGCCAATAGTCGAGGCCTGGCGCGCACCGAGGGGCACCGGGCGGGGGAGTACGCCCTCATGGACACGATCGCCGGTGCCATCGACGCGGGCGTGCGCTACCTGAGCGTCTACACCTTCTCCACCGAGAATTGGAAGCGCTCGCCCGCCGAGGTCTCCTTCATCATGAACTACGCCTCCGACGTGCTCGCGCGGCGCACCGACCAGCTCGCCCAGTGGGGCGTGCACGTGCGGTGGAGCGGGCGCCGGCCCAAGCTGTGGAAGAGCGTCATCAACGCGCTGGAGAAGGCCGATCGGGCGACCTCGCACTGCAAGACCCTCGATCTGGTCATGTGCGTCAACTACGGAGGTCGGGCCGAGCTGGTGGATGCTGCCCGGTCCATCGCCGAGGACGTCGCGGCCGGGCGCCTGAGCCCGCGCGGCGTCACCGAAAAGACGCTGTCTCGCCACCTCTACCTGCCCGACGTTGACCTCATGATCCGCACGTCGGGGGAGCAGCGCTTGTCTAACTACCTGCTGTGGCAGATGGCGTATGCGGAAATGATGTTCGTCGACACTCCCTGGCCCGCGTTCGACCGCGAGGAGCTGTGGGGGTGCCTGGAGGAGTTCGCGGGGCGCGAGCGTCGCTTCGGCGGCGCGATCGACCGCGTCGCGCAGTCTTAGGCGTTGTCAGCTGCGAGCGCGGCGTTGACCTCGCGGCGCTTGC
>CALBAF010000477.1 GCA_937926415.1 uncultured Actinomyces sp. | reverse complement strand
GGCGGGATCGTCACCCGGCACCCCTCCTGTGACCCGTAGCCCTCCTGGGGGGTCCGAGGCCTCGGCGAAGTCGAGGAGGGGCAGCGCGGCCGCGTTGGTCCCCAGGCGCTGGCCCCACAGGCCACCCAGGCTGGTGAGGGTCGCCGAGGCCGTGGACATCGTCATGCGCAAGGCCAGGAGGCGCCGCACGACCATGCCGATCACCCAGGCGATGACGAGAAGGAGGACCTGAATGCCAATCCAGCGCAGCAGGTCGGGGTTTTGCGGCGTGGCCCCGAAGCGGGGTCCCTCAGCGGTCATCTACGCTCCTCACACAACGAGTCGGCGGTGGGTCGGATACCAAAATCCGATCCCACCGCCAACTGGCGCTCAGCGGGTCATACGCTCAGCGCAAGGACGTGTGCTTCTCGATCGAGCGAGAGGCCCATGCTGCCAACAAGAGCGCGAAGAGGGGAATCACAATACAGGCTCCCATTCCCCAAACAGTCGGCTCTGCATCGGTTTCCAAAGCCGCGCGATAGGAGCTCCACATGCTCTCGGTACTGAAATGGCCGTCTGGGGTGATCGAAAAGGGCAGGAAGAATGTTCCAACCCCGCTCAAAATCTGATTGATGATGTAGAGCAGGACCAGTCCGATAGCCACTGCACCGAAGCCCATGTGGTTAAAGCGTCCTTCGGCGGCGAGAGTCATGACCGCGCAGACCTGAACAATCATGGCGGCGCACGCAATGAGCAGTGACAGGATCAGGATCACCTGCACCGATGGCGAAAAAATCGCGAGTTGCGAACGCATGTCGGCCGTGTACTCAGCGAGGCTAATACCGTCGCTCCACGCGGCAGCCGAAGCGACGGCAAGGATTCCGCCGACGGCCAGGGCGAGGGCAAGGAGACACTCGATCATGATGCGCGTGTTCTTAGCCCAGAAGATGACCTTTCCGGAGACCGGCAGGCTCATCGTGAAGTATCCGCGCTGCCCGTACAGGGTCTTCCAGTAGTCGGCCATCGCCGCGATCGCACAGGCCACCGGCGTGAGGGCACACAGGATGTAGGTGAATACTTCGGTGAAACCACTGAGGCTAGGCAGCCCCGCGGCGACGATTCCCGACGCGACGGCGATGGTGACGATGAACGCCCCGAAGGAGCGCGCGTCCGCGCGGTAACGCGACCGAATCTCGTAGGCAAGTAGCTTGGTGAACATCAGCGGTACTCCTTCCGGAAGATGGCGTCGAGGGAATCGCCGTGGGAGGCGCGCAGGTCGTCGGCGTCACCCTGCAGGAGGACCTGTCCATCCTGCATGAAGAGCGCGTAGTCGACGAAGTGTTCGATGTCGGTAATGAGGTGAGTGGACATGATGAGCAGGGATGAGGGGTCGAACTCGCGCAGGATGCCGTCGAGGATGACGTCGCGTGTGGCGGGGTCGACGCCGCTGATGGGTTCGTCGAGCAGGAACACGCGGGCGCGCCGGGACATGACGAGGCTGATCTGGAGTTTCTCCCCCATGCCCTTGCTCATCTCGCCGAGGCATCGGTCGGTGGGCAGTCCGAAGAAGTCGATCATCGAGGCGGCCTTGTCGGCGTCGAAGTCGGCGAAGAACGTGGAGTAGATGCGGATCGCGTCCGCCGCCGTCCACTCGGGGTTCAGGAAGTCGGCGTCGGGCAGGTAGGAGACAATCTCCTTGGTGGCGACGCCGGGCGCGTGCCCGTCAATGGACACGGTGCCCTCGTAGTCGGAGAGGACTCCGGCGAGGATCTTGAGCAGCGTGGTCTTGCCGCAGCCGTTGGGACCCATGAGGCCGACGATGTGGCCAGACTCGAGGTTCAGGTTGTAGTCGCGCAGCGCGGGGGTCGAGCGGTAGCTCTTCGTCAGGCCGGTGACCTGGACGAGGCCGGGGCCAGCCGCGCTCGCGCCTGTGGGGTGGGTGGTCATGAGAATATTTCCTCCTGGTTTACAGGTCCGCATTCCAGCGTTCATCGACGAGGCCGTGGGCGCCTTCAACATCGACGCCGAGGGCTCGGCAGGCGCGGATAAAGGTGTCTGCTGCCGCGCGTGCATCCTCCTCGCGGAGGGCGCTGATCGCGGAGTCGTCGGTGGCGACGAATCGTCCGGCCGTCCGTTTGGAGACGGTGAGGCCTTCGTCGTCGAGGGCAGCGAGGGCTCGCTGGACGGTGTTGGGGTTGGTGCCGGCCTCGATGGCGAGGTCGCGGACGGAGGGGATCTTTTGGCCGGGCTTCCACGTGCCATCGGTGATGCGCGCGCGGAAGCTGTCGGCCAGCTGGATCCAGATGGGGCGGGTGTCATCAAAGCGCATTGATACATCCCTCCTGTCTTGTTGTATTAATACACTAATACAATGACACAGATATCCAACGGTGTCAACCCACTAATACAGTTGGCTCACAGACCGATACAACGACACACCCCCACACAGCAAGGGAGGCCCGGAACCATGCGGTTCCGGGCCTCTCCTACGCAAATGCGTCAGTCGATCGGCTCACCCTCGATGTGCCAGACCTCGCGAGCGTAGTCGGAGATCGTGCGATCCGAGGAGAAACGGCCGGAGCGGGAGATATTCACCCACACGCGGCGGTTCCATGCCTTCTGGTCGCGGTAATCGGCGGCCATGCGATCCTTGGTCTCACGGTACGCGGCGAAGTCACCCAGGACGTAGTACACGTCGGCCGGGTCGTAGCCACCCTCGAGGATCGAGTGGCGGATGTCGTGGAACCAGCCGGAGTTGGAATCGTCGAGCGTGCCGTCGGTCAGGGCGTCGATGACGCGCTTGAGGCCGGGGACGTTCTCGTAGTGCCAACGAGGATCGTAGTGGCGACGCAGCTCAGGCAGCTCATCGTCGGTCGCGCCGAAGATGTAGGCGTTCTCGCCACCCACGGCCTCGAGAATCTCGACGTTCGCACCGTCGAGGGTGCCCAGGGTGAGGGCGCCGTTCATCATGAACTTCATGTTGGACGTGCCCGAGGCCTCCTTGCCGGCCATCGAGATCTGCTCGGAGACGTCGGCGGCGGGGATGATGTGCTCGGCGGGCGAGACGTTGTAGTTGTGGACGAAGACGACCTTGATGCGGCCGTTGATGTCCTCGTCGTTGTTCACCAGCTCCGCGATAGCGTTGATGAGCTTGATGATGGCCTTGGCGCGGATGTAGCCAGGGGCAGCCTTCGCACCGAAGATGAACACGCGGTTGGGGGTGTCCAGCGTCGGGTCGTCCTTCATGCGGAAGTACAGGTCCAGGACGTAGAAGGCGTTGAGCAGCTGGCGCTTGTACTCGTGCAGACGCTTGATCTGAACATCGAAGATCGCGTCAGGATCGATCTCGACACCCTCGCGCTCCTTGACCCACGCGGCGAAGTCAACCTTGTTGGCGTGCTTGATCTCAGCCAGGCGCTCGAGCACCTCGTCGGTGCCGGCCTCGGTGAACTTGGACAGCTCGGTGAGGTCGCGGACCCACGCGTCGGAGCCGGTGACCTCGTCGAGGAGGGCGGCCAGGCGGGGGTTGCACTGCTTGAGCCAGCGACGCGGGGTCACGCCGTTGGTCTTGTTGTTGAAGCGCTCGGGCCAGATGGCGTGCCACTCCTTGAGGGTGTCGCGCTTGATGATCTCCGTGTGGAGGGCGGCGACGCCGTTGATGGAGTAGGACGCGTAGCAGGCGATCCAGGCCATGCGCACGGTGTTGCCGGCGACCGGGGCCATGTAGTCGATGGTGCCCTGGTCGAGGCCACGCTCGGCCATGTCGATGCGGAAGCGACGGTCGATCTCGCGGACAATCTCGGCGATGCGCGGGAACAGGCGATCGAAGATGTGGATGTCCCAGGTCTCCAGGGCCTCGGCCAGAACCGTGTGGTTCGTGTAGGCGAAGGTCTTGGAGACAACCTTCCAGGCCTCTTCCCAGCCGAGGCCATGCTCGTCCATGAGGATGCGCATGAGCTCGGGGATGGCGAGGACCGGGTGGGTATCGTTGAGCTGGACGGCGTTGTACTCGGCGAAGCCGGTCAGGTCGGTGCCGTGGTGACGCACGTAGTTGGCGACAATTTCCTGCAGGGAGGCGGAGCAGAAGAAGTACTGCTGGCGCACGCGCAGGACCTTGCCCTCGAACGTAGTGTCGTTGGGGTACAGGACGCGGGAGATGTCCATGGTGCGCTCACGGTCGACGATGGCGTCGGTGAAGCGCTGGGAGTTGAAGGCGTCGTAGTCGAATTCCTCGATGGGCTCGGCCTTCCACAGGCGCAGAGTGCCCACGTTCTTGGTGCCATAGCCGGTGATCGCGATGTCGTAGGGAACGGCGCGCACGGTCAGGTCCGCGTAGGAGACGATGCGGGAGCGCTCTTCGCGGCGGGTAACGAAGGGGTAGCCCTCCTCCATCCACGGGTCCGGGTGCTCGGTCTGGAAGCCGTTGTCGAAGAGCTGCTTGAACAGACCGTAGCGGTACAGGATGCCGTAGCCACGCACGGGCAGGTCAAGGGTGGCGCAGGAGTCCAGGAAGCAGGCGGCGAGGCGGCCGAGGCCACCGTTACCGAGGGCAGCGTCCGGCTCCTCTTCGAGGACCTGGCCGAGGTCGAGGCCGTAGGCGGCGAGGGCTTCGCGAGCCTTCTCGACGAGGCCGAGGTTCGACAGGTTGTTGAGCAGGGCTCGACCCATGAGGAACTCGGCGGAGAAGTAGTGTTCCTGACGGCCCTTGGCGTAACGCTCCGTGGTGGCGGCCCAGTTATCGGCGATCTGATCGACGATTGCGGCGGAGAGCCCCTGCCACACTTCCATCAGGGTCGAATCTTCAACGGGGCGTCCAGAGGTCGCGCGCACATGAGAGGGCAGCGACTGCGTCAGATCCAGCGTCATACGATTTCCTTTTGTGTAACTGCGCCGTGCCCGCCACGAGGGCGAGTTCCCCGGGTCGGGGCTGGCTTCACCTCTAGAGGGTAGCGAGTATGTGGCCCAATTCCCTGCTCTGACACAGCACTGGGAGAAACCCCACCCCCAGCACGTGACGGAATACACCTGTCAATTCCAATCCTTGACCAAAGGCCCAGATTGTCGCGCATTTACAAACGACAAGCAATCCCCCACCTGCAGCAAGTTGCAAAAATCCCCTCAATGATTTTTCGCAAACGCGAGACATGGTCAGTATTCATGGATTAAGGTTCTCATGTAACCAATACTGACCGGGCCAACAATAGCCCGCGCGGCCAGTATTCTTGAGAGTGAATCACCTTCAACATGAGGAACATGATGAAACCGATGCATAAGTTGACCATCGCAACCGCTCTGAGCGCCACGCTCGCGACCGCCCTGATCGCAGGCCCCGCCATGGCCTCGCCCTCCGACGAGAACCAGCCCACGGGTCCCAGCACCGCTAACGGCGACAAGTCCACCGCGTGCCGCGCCGACTGGACCGCCGCCGCGATCCTCGACACGGACATCCTGGCCCACCACCCCGAGCTGGTGAACCCCGCCGACATTACCCGTAACTCCGACGGCTCCGTCAACAAGATCGCCACCGGTTCGAACAACGGCTACACCTCGAAGATCTCGACCAACTTCAACTCCGAGACCTACAAGGCTCCGGGCATGTTCGAGGCCAACCACTGGATCGCCGGTTCCATGCAGAACTGGCGCTTCCCCGTGGCCACGAAGAACAAGCTGGCCGCCGGCACGACGATCACCGTCGACCTGCCGGACGACATGGCCGACACCGCCTTCATCGGCAAGCTTGAGACCAGCGCGGGCCTCAACGCCTTCATGCAGTCGTGGGGACCTCGTGAGGCCGAGTACACGTGGAACGACGGCGACTTCACGGCAACCCTGACCGACGCCGCAAAGAACATCTGGACCATCACGTTGAACAAGGGCCTTGACGCCAACACCGGCACTGCCTTCCAGTTCACGGGCACCTTCCCCGAGGGCGCCGAGTCCTCGACCGCGTCCGCCAACCTGGTCGGCGCCCAGTACCCGGCCGACGGCCAGGTGTGCGGCGACCTGCCCACGCCGGAGACCCCCGAGCTCACCAAGTGCCAGGCCACGACCGTGGACCGCACCGTGTGGAGCCCCTACTCGCGCGACATCAACGAGCGCTCCAAGTACGCCGGATCCTGGGGTTCCGAGGAGCCCAAGTGGGGCGAGGCCAACGCTGACGGCTGGTTCGTCGCCACCGGCACCGATCCGAAGGCCGGCGACTCGCGCACCCTGCGCCTCTACGGCGCCACCCACAAGGACCTCACCAACGCGACGCTGACGATCAAGGCCGTTCAGGGCCTGAAGTTCGACGCCTCCGCGATCAACACGATCTCCAACCCCGGCGCCGGCGCGCTCCAGGGCAACGGCTTCACGAACACCGTCGAGGGCCTGGGTGAGATCAAGGTCAGCGAGGACGGCAAGACCATCACCGTCACGATCGAGCACATGCCGGCCAACTCCGGCTTCTCCTTCAACATCAACGGCATCCTGACCGGCGAGACCCTCGAGAACTCCCCGGTCCTGGCCCCGATCGTCCTGCACAACTGGCTGACCGGCACGGACAGCGAGTGCACGGTTCCCACCGAGGAGCCCACCACGCCGGCGCCGTCGGATTCCCCGACGCCCGAGCCGACGACCCCC
>CALBAF010000476.1 GCA_937926415.1 uncultured Actinomyces sp. | reverse complement strand
CCCGCCGCCGGCCCCCGCCGCCAGCGGATACGAGCGCGATGTCGAGGTCAACCCCGAGGACTACCCCCATCCCGCTCCCCTGACGGACGGCCCCTCGACGCATCAGATCCCGCGCGTGCAGGCACCCGAGGCGGTGCCCGCTCCCCCGGTCGAGGACGCCACCGAGGTCATGGACCCCATCCCCCCGATGCCTGTCGCTCCCGTGCAGGACGTCCCGGCCTCGGGAAGCGAGGAGGGCTCCTCCAAGCGCTCCGGCACGCTCATCGACCCGACGAAGCCGGCGCTGATCTTCGGCGTCGTCCTGGTGCTCTTCGGCGCGATCTGGGGTCCGTGGATGGCCACCCGACCGGTCACCGACCTGGATCTGACCCAGTCCCTGCGCACCGGCGTCTCCCAGCAGCAGTCTGACGAGGAGCCCAGCCCCGCGCTCACCACGACACCCCCGCCGGCGCCGACCACGACCCCCATGATCTCCTCCGTGCAGGTCCTGTCGTGGAACAACGACGACGGCGACCACCCGGACCGTGCGATCAACATGATCGACTCGAACCCGGCGACGTCCTGGTCGTCGCGCTGGTTCGACAACAACCAGTTCCGCGACGAGACCTCCGTGACGATCGTCGTGAAGCTCCAGCAGAAGGCCACCGTGTCCTCGGTGACGCTCACCATGGATCCGGCGACGTCCGGCGGCGAGGTCGTCGTGCGTAACGTCACGGACCCGGCGAACCCGCGCGGCGGAACAGAGCTGGCTATGTCAGCGTTGTCTCCGACGACAACGATTCAGCTGCCCACTGCTGTCGAAACCGACTCGATCGCGCTGCAGTTCCGCTCCATGCCCAAGGGCCAGGACGGACGCAACTGGGCGTGGATCTCCGAACTTACAGTTCAGTAACCCTGAAGGAGGGTACGCATGTCTTTCGTGACGATTCCGGGCCTGGTGACGGCCGAATCCACCGATACCACCGCGCAGACCGCCGAGGTGCAGATCCCGTCGGCCGAGGTGCCCGCGGGCGCCACCGTCCACGACGTTGTCATCGTCGGCTCGGGCCCCGCCGGCTACACGGCCGCCATCTACACGGCCCGCGCCGGCCTCGCGCCCATCGTGCTCGCCGGCCAGCTGGCTGCTGGCGGCGCGCTCATGAACACGAC
>CALBAF010000475.1 GCA_937926415.1 uncultured Actinomyces sp. | reverse complement strand
GCGCCCCTGCGCGGCCTGTCGCTGGCGGACGGCCCCCTCGTGGTCGTGACCGGTGCCGAGGGCGCAGGCCTGTCCCGCCTCGTGCGCGAGACCTGCGACCAGATCGTGTCGATCCCGATCGCCTCGACCGTCGAATCCCTTAACGCGGCCGTCGCCACGGGCATCGCCCTGTACGAGGTGGCCTCCCTGCGCTCGCAGGGCTGAGCCTTCCGAACCATCTGTCGTCTCGCCGTGGGCGCGCGTTAGCGCTCGCGGCGAGACTCTTTTTTGGCGGCCCTGCGCATTGCTAGCACCTTGTTTCCTGCGAAGGGGTGGTCTGTTGGTAGATCGCTCTCAAAGAAGAACTCGGGCTGCGCGAGCAGCAGCTCGTCGAGCTGGAATGTGAGGGCGAGGTCTTGGAGGATCTGGCCGACTTGCTCCTTGGTTGCGGGGCTGGTGCGCCGGCTGATTCGTGTGTCGAAGCACCATACTTCGCTCGCGACGCGTCCTTCGACCGACCAGGGCCGTGCTGCGACCAGGATTCGCGACGTCTGAAGGCGTGAGGTTGCCGATGGCCGAGAGGCGGAATGAGGGAACAGGTCGCTGCGCGCAATCGCGTCAGCCAGGGTGGAAAAGAGTCCGCCCATCGTATCGAGGCCGTCCGCGATCTCGGTGCCAACCCACCCGTTCAGGGCGAGCTGCTCGCGCATCCCCGGCGTCTCTACGGGGGTGCTTCTCCACCTCGACCCCCAGTAGTCGATGCAGCGAGCGGCCGCCTCATGCGGCTCGGTTGCGACGAGCACGTGCAGGTACCTGCGACGGAAGACGACTCTGCGCATGGAGAAACCAGATGTTCCCACGCTCATGAGTCGCCGTTTCGTGAGAAGCGGCGCTGTTTCCAGCCGTACTCCTTTTTGGCAGCCCTGCGCATCCATAGGACGCCGTCCATGGTGAAAAGGTGATCTGAGGGCAGGTCGCCGCCAAAGAAGAACCGGGGCTCCTCCACCAGCACTCCGCGCAGCTGCAGGGTGTGGGCGAGCTCGCGCAAGGACTGGTCCATGAAGGCCTCCGTGACCTGGGCGTCCAGGTGGCCCAGCTGGGAGTCGAAGCACCACACTTCGCTCGCGGGGCGGCCTGCGACCGAGCAGGAGCGTGCGGCGATGAGGATAGGCGTGTTTTCCTGTCGAGTCCGTTTGACGTTGCGAGGCGCCGCGGACGGGAAGATGCCGAAGGGTGTTATCTCGTCAAAGACGGATGAGACGGCGATGTGCCGCGCGTCGCTGCCGGTCGTGATCTCGGTGCCGACCCACCCCTGCTGGGCGAGCTGCTCGCGCATCCCCGGCGTCTCGCCCCAGGCGCCGGTCGACACCCAGTAGCCGATGCACAGGTCGAGAGCCTGCTGTGGGTTGAGCGCGACCCTGGCGTAGAAGTACCTGCGGCGGTTGAAAATCCGTCGCAGCGAGAAACCAGGGGTCATGACCGCTCCTTCGACGGGAGGAACTTGGTGACGGGATCAAGGAAGCTGCCCCGCATCTGGGCGATGTTGGCGGGGGAGAGGGGGTGGTCCTCGGGCAGTTCCTCTCCATCGACGAGGCGCGGGGGAACCAGGAGGATGCCCTGCTGGTACAGGGCCGTGTGCAGGTATTCGAAGACGCGGGCGAGCGGATCCTTGCCGGGTCGGGCGCGCTGAATCGCCGTATCCCAGGGGAAACACCACAGCTCGGTGCTGGCCTGTTCGGCGCCCGGCATCGGGCGAGCCGCGATGATGATCGTTGTCTTGTTGAGGTGGCGCAGCTGCGCGCGCACCGCCTTCGCCGACAGGTGGATGGCGAGGCCGCCCAACACGAGGCCCGGGGCAATCTCGCCAAGTTCCAGGAATGTGCTGTCGAAGTGTCTGCGCGAGGCCGTGGTCTGCCCGGGCATGACCGTGACCTCGGTGCCCGACCAGCCGATGTCGGCGAAACGCTTGCACATCGTGGTCGACTCGCGCTTGATGCCGATGGCACGCCAGAACTGCGCGCAGCGCGCGACGGCCTCTGCCGGTGGGCACGACACGGTGAACACCGTCATGGGGCGCCTCTTCAGGAGGGAGTCCAGCGGCAGGCGCGGGGGAGTGATATCCATCAGCACTCCTGGGGATCGGGGTAACGAGGCCAGGCTATCAGCGTGAGCGTCATCGCACGAAACCCGGAGACGATACGATGAACTCATGAGCGTCCTTGGAACCGTCATCGTTGGCATCGTCATCCTTATCGGAGTGATCGGCGCGGTCGTGCAGATCTGGCCCTCCGCGCCCGTCGTCGGGGGTGCGATCCTCGTGTGGTCGTGGATGACCGGCACGCGCGCCGCGTGGATCATTTTCGCCATCGTGGCGCTCGTCCTGATCCTCGGAACGGTCCTCAAATACGTGATTCCAGCACGCGGCATGAACAAGGCGGGAATCCCCCAATCCACACTCGTGTGGGGAGCCGTCGGCGGCGTCGTCGGATGGTTCATCGGCCTGCCCCTCGGCCTCGTTCTCGGCATGATTGTCGCTATCTTCGGTGTCGAATACCTGCGCAGCCGCGACACTGCGAGCGCCTGGACGGCCACCCTCCACGCCCTCAAGGCTTTCGGCTGGACGATCGCCATCGAGCTGATCGCCGCCCTCACGAGCGCCACCCTGTGGGGAGTGGGCGTCGCCCTGGTCGCAGCCGGAAACTGACGCGACCATCCGGTGCCCCGGCCTCGTCGTTCCTCCGGTAGGATGGATGCGTTGCGCGCGCCCGCGTAACAGACCCAACTAAACGGAGATACTCATGCCCGCCGTCATCGTGCTCGGCGCCCAGTGGGGCGACGAAGGCAAAGGCAAGGCCACTGACCAGCTCGGCCAGCACACCGACCTCGTCGTGAAGTTCAACGGAGGCAACAACGCTGGACACACCGTCGTTATTGACGGCGAAAAGTACGCGCTGCACCTCCTGCCCGCCGGAATCCTCTCCGAAGGCGTCACCCCCATCATCGGCAACGGCGTCGTTGTCGACCTGGACGTGCTCTTCGAGGAGCTCGCGGAAATCACCGAGCGCGGCGTCGACTGCTCGCGCCTGCTCATCTCCTCTAACGCGCACA
This sequence comes from uncultured Actinomyces sp., assembly GCA_937926415.1. GTDB lineage: Bacteria > Actinomycetota > Actinomycetes > Actinomycetales > Actinomycetaceae > Pauljensenia. Next base: position 513 of record CALBAF010000475.1, on the reverse strand, counting down.
TCATCCCGCCGTACAACCGCCTCATGGACCAGGCGAACGAGCGTGCGCGCGGCAACAACCTGATCGGCACGACGGGTCGAGGCATCGGCCCCACCTACGCCGACAAGATGAACCGCATCGGCCTGCGCATCCAGGACCTCTTCCACCCCGAGGAGCTGCGCGCCAAGGTCGAGGCCGCCCTGGCCCCCAAGAACACCATTTTCGAGGCCGTGGACATTCCCGTCCTCGACCCTGCCGAGGTGTCGGACCACCTGCTGTCCTTCGCGGACCGCATCAAGCCGATGCTGTGCGACGTGTCCCTCGTCGTCAACGATGCGCTCGACCGCGGCGACACCGTCCTCTTCGAGGGCGGCCAGGCTACGATGCTCGACATCGACCACGGCACCTACCCGTTCGTGACCTCCTCCAACCCGACCGCGGGCGGCGCGCTCACCGGCTCTGGTGTCGGCCCGACCCGCATCGACCGCGTTGTCGGCGTCGCCAAGGCATACACGACGCGCGTCGGCGAGGGCC
>CALBAF010000474.1 GCA_937926415.1 uncultured Actinomyces sp. | reverse complement strand
GATTGAAACCGCCATCGCCTTTGCGGGTGAGAAATGGGCGTTTTTGGTGCAGTTTGCCCGCGCAGAGGTGATGCGGGTTTCAGTGGTCCCTTGTTGGGAGTGTGCAGTGGTGTTGGTGGTTTCAACGTCGCCATGTTGTCGCGTCTCGTGCGCGACATTCGTCGCCCTGCTCGTTCTGGTGTGCATGCGAGCGCGAAATAGTTCGCCCAGCGTGCTCACAATGGCCAAAAATTGGCGTTTGAAGGCGCGCTGGGCGAGTTATTTCGCGGATAGGCCGCCGGAAGCCCCGTACGGGCGAGCATTTTCGCGGGCCAGCAGTCGTAGGACCCCGCCAGGCGAGTTGTGTTGCGCCGCGGTCCAGGCAGCTGGGCCCATCTACTATCACCCTTAACCCTTCAATGCGCAGCTAAACCCTATTGGTGGCACGGTGGGCAGCCCGCCCAGGCCACCACCTATCGGGTTAACGTGCGCATCAAAGGGCCCAGGTGGCCACATGCCGGGTTTAGGCCGCCACCTATCGGGTTAACGTGCGGATTGGAGGGCCCATGTGCGCGTATCGGGTCCGCGTGCGCGTGAAAGGTCCTTCATGTCGGCTCGGTGCCCACTGCTGGACAGTGGCAGCCCGACTATCTTGCGTCCCACACCCCATATAGTTGAAGATTCAACCGGGCTCCCGTAGGCTGAGCTCATGAAATACTTCGGATTCCTGAGCTTTGGCCACTACTCGAATGGCGGCCGTCACGGCATCACTGCCGCCGAGTCCCTCCACCAGGCGATCGACCTGTCCGTCGCCGCCGATGAACTCGGCGTCAACGGCGCCTTCTTCCGCGTCCACCACTTCGCCCCGCAGGCGGCCGCGCCCATGCCGCTTCTCTCAGCTATCGCGTCGCGCACGAAGGCCATCGAGGTCGGCACAGGCGTCATCGACATGCGCTACGAGAACCCCCTCTACCTTGCCGAGGAGGCCGCCGCCCTGGACCTGATTGCGGACGGCCGCACGGCCCTCGGAGTCTCGCGCGGCGCCCCGGAGATCGCCAACAAGGGATGGGAATCCTTCGGCTACCGCTCCGAGGAGCGAAACGGTGCCGA
>CALBAF010000473.1 GCA_937926415.1 uncultured Actinomyces sp. | reverse complement strand
CCTTCAGCCGGAAAAGCCTGAGAAGCGATCATGCTGCTCTCGCGATCCAGTTCAATGGCATTCCCGTCCTCATCGACCACGGGAATAATCGTGCGCTCCCCCGTCACCAGATCCCACCGTTGAAGTACAAAAGCGCCGAGCGTGGGGTCCGGCGCTCCGTTGAGGGCATCGCGATCGTAATAATACTGTCTAGTCGGCACCGTGAGTACATCATCTTCGCAGAACATGGCACTCTCACCTCCCCACAGGCCATCAACCGATGGCGCTACCCCCACCAGCCGAGGAAGATCACCATCGAGATCGTCCAGTTGCACAAGAACGTCCAGGGCCTCCGGGTAGTTGCCGCCGCCCGACTGGGCGGCATACGCCTCATAGGCCACCGATGCGATGTCTTCGGACCGCTTAGTGTTAGTCAGCTCCAGAATCCGCGAGCCGCACTGCCCGAGATATCCTTCGGTCCCCGAGGTCTCTCTACGATCGACACGGCCATCAGGCTGGATAATGTCGACGGCATATCCTGTGCTCATCGGAGACGTGACAACTGCAATTCCCCCATCCGGGAGAGCAAAACGCCCTTCCTCCCCAAAAGGATGTCCCTGATGCGCGAACTCCTGCGCTCCCTCAGCAGTCGTCAGGTAATCGATGTCTCGCGTGCCATAAGAAATCCCGCGGCCAGTCCACAGGACGCGGCCCCAGTTCCACTCACCGATGCGAGCTGCTTCTACCTGTCCTTGCGCATCGACCAGCGCGATCACGTTGTCACTGAGGGGCTTTTGGAGCCCCGACACGGAAGTTCCGGTACTCAACCGCACTGCGATAACGGCATCTCCCGTTCTCAGATTCTTCACCGGCGTCCCCTTCGGAGCGCCCTGAGACATGCAGCTCGACAGCAGCATGACGAGCGACAGTGCGGCCGCGACGGTGCTGGTTCGGCGCGCGCCCTTGCGGCTGAGTAACCCCCTGCGGGTCCTCGCACGGGCGCTATCGCTGAGTGGCTCGTCAGTATGCGGCTTCATCGTCCTGATCCATTCTCGTCACTGCGCTA
>CALBAF010000472.1 GCA_937926415.1 uncultured Actinomyces sp. | reverse complement strand
GGTGCGCTGGTACGGCTCAGTCCCGGACGACGATGCCCGAGGCCTGGGCGGGGTCCAGGAGGAGCATCTGCCCATCATCGAGCAGAACCATGACGCCGTCGGAGCCGGATGCCACCACGGTGATGCGGGCGCCGGGCACGAGACCGGCCTCCTCCCACGCGCGCAGAGCCTCCGGATCGCGGTCGGGCAGCCGGTCGACAACTCCCCCGGCGGTCACATCGAGCACATCAAGGGGGCTGCCGGAGACGTCGTCACTGGACCCGTCAGCTCGCGGGATCGGATCACCGTGCGGGTCACGGCTCGGGTAGCCGAGGACCCGGTCGAGACGGTCGAGAAGACGATCAGAGACGGCATGTTCCAGGATCTCGGCCTCTTCGTGCACCTCATCCCAGGAAAAACCGAGGGCTTCATGCAGGTAGGTTTCAAGCAGGCGGTGGCGGCGCACCATCCCCAGGGCGATCGCTCGCCCCTGCGGGGTCAGCCGCACACGGCCGTAGCGCTCGTGCGTGACGAGGCCCTGGCGAGCCAGGCGCTGAATGTTCTCCGTCGCCGTCGACGGGACGACGCCCATGTGTTCGGAGACGTCCTTGGGTTTGACGCCGTCGCGGCCGGCCTCCTCTGCGCTCCATACGAGCTTGAGGATGTCCTCCACGACCGCGGAATAGGTGCTCGACGCGTCCGACATGGCGTTCCCCTTTCGTCTGAGACCCCATTGTAGGGGCCTGTGTCACTCACGTCCGCCAAGCGTGCGACATAGGCCACGACGCCCTTTATTGACTTGCGCAGGGAGAAGCACGCCTGTATATTTATCTCTCGGTTGCAAAACCCCCGCGTCATTAGCTCAATTGGCAGAGCAGCTGACTCTTAATCAGCGGGTTGAGGGTTCAAGTCCCCCATGACGCACAGCTTTCCCGGCTCCGGCTGGTGAAAGTACCCCGCGTCATTAGCTCAATTGGCAGAGCAGCTGACTCTTAATCAGCGGGTTGAGGGTTCAAGTCCCCCATGACGCACAAACAACCGGCGGCCTTCGGGTCGCCGGTTTTTCGTATCTGCGATGCCCGCAGCCCCGCCAGATCTCCAGCCGCCGCGAGGCCTGCGAGCCGCCAAGCCCCACTTCTGTTTCTATAAACGCATCCCGCGCACGTGAATCCTTTAACTCGCACGCTAGCCCGATAGGTGGCGGCCTGGGCCCAGCTAGTGGATGCCTGGGCCCACCTATGCGCACGTTAACCCACCTAGTGGAGCGTGGGCGGCGGCGCCCAGCTTCCACTAGGTGGCTGCAGCTGTGCATCAGCGGGTTAAGGGTGCCAGTAGACGGGCCCGGCTGCCAGGCTCATGGCGCAACACACTCGCCCGGCGGGATCCCACGACTGCTGGTCTGCGAAAAAACTCGCCCGGTGGGATCCCTCCAGTGGCGTTTCCGCGAAAATACTCGCCCGGCGCGCCTGAAAACAGCATATTTTGCCCATCTTGGGCTTGCTGGGCGAACTTTTCCCGCTCGCGCCCACATCAGGCCGAGCAGGGCGAAATATTTCGCGTACAGGACGCAGAAACATGGCGACGTTGAAACCGACGACACCACTGCTCACCCACAACAAGGGACCGCTGAAACCGGCATCACCTCTGTGCCCGAAACCTGCACCAAAAACGCCCATTTCCCGCCTGCAAAGGCGATGGCGGTTTCAATCCCAGACACGCACAAGCGAGCAAAGGCGATGGCGGTTTCAATCCCAGACACGCACAAGCGAGCAAAGGCGATGGCGGTTTCAAACCACCGGGCCACCTGGCCGACAGGGCCAGGCCGCGGCGCGCGCGGGCCCTTTCACCCGCACGTTAACCCGATGACCTGCACCTGGGCCCCTAATTCCGCACGTTAACCTGATGACATGCGCGTGGGCAACGCCGCCCAGGTGCACGTCTAGGGGTTTACGTGCGCATCAACGGGTTAACGCGCATGTTCAGGGGTTCATGTGTGAGCAGCACACCGCGATTGACACCGAATCCGCCAAAGTGCAGACCCATTGCCTCAAAATGACCGATTTTCGACGTTTTGGCCCAATGGGTCTGCAGTTTGGCGAGCACACCGCCTCGCGTCGCGGCCTCACCGCTTCCAAAAGGGGGAAATGGCGTCATTAGAACCACGACACGCCGGCGACACGCCGTCACCCAGCTCCTAATGCTGCCAAACCCCCACCACCACCGGCATGAAGGGTGCCGGAGGTAACCGGAAGGCCTGGCTGCAGCACCCGTGGGCGGCAAGGCCTGGCCTTCCTCAAAAGTCGCATGCAATTCGATTTGGTGAAGATTGAACAACGCCTAAAAACGTCGCGATTTCAACGTTGTGAATTCAGAGCTTGAGATAGTCGCGGGGGAATTGCATGCGAGATTGGTGAGCCAGGTCTGAAGAGTACCGGACAACGAGCCAACGCACCGATCGAAGCTCGCGGTGCGGATGGCCGAAGCGGGCGGTACCGACACCACCGCCAGCCAAATTTCGCACGTAATTTATCGCGGTCACTTTTCGA
>CALBAF010000471.1 GCA_937926415.1 uncultured Actinomyces sp. | reverse complement strand
GCTCGGTCAGGGCCGCCAGGCAGGAGGAGGTGACGGCTCCTGCGCAGATCCAGCCCAAGGAGGGCCGGGGCGAGGACAGGGCCGTCAGGATGACGCCCAGCCCGAGAATCGAGCCGGCGTCACCGATCATCATCATCAGGCGGCGGTCGTAGCGGTCTGCGAGGACCCCGGCCAGGGGTGCCAGAAGAACAATGGGGGCGAAGGCGCTCATCTGAACGGCTGCGACCGAGGAGGCTGTTCCGTAGACGCGCAGCACGACGACGGCCAGGCCGAAGGCGCTCAGGCCCGTTCCCAGCGAGTTGATGAGGGAACCCAGGACCAGCAGTCCGACGTGCTTCATGGCTCCGCCTTCGTCAGGAAGCCGAGGCTGCCGGGCGCGGCCCCCAGGAGGGTCTCACTGGCCCAGATGAGAGTCTCTTGGCGGCGGGCGAGCTCAGCAGGGCTGGGCTTCATGATGTCCTGGTCCAGGAGGATGCCCGAGGCGCTCAGCAGCAGCTCGATGGCGTCACGGGGGCGCTCGGTGGTGAAGGCCCCCTCGGCCACCCCCTGGGTGATGACCTCGGCCAGGACCGGGGTGAGGTGCTCGATCATCGCCGTGATGGACAGCAGGTGGAACTCCGCGTTGCCCGGCGCGTGGAACTGGTCGACGAGCTCGGTCTCGGTGTCCACCAGCCTCATCGCGCTCATGATCGCTGCGAGCTTGTCGGCCGCCGGGGCCGATGAGGCGGCGATCTCGCGGGCCTGCTGCTCGACCTGGAGGACGATGCGCAGGACCAGGGCCTTGAGGATCTGCTCCTTGCTGGGGAAGTGGTAGTAGAGCGTCCCCTTGGCGATGCCCACGATCCCCAGGATGTCCTCCATGGTCGTGGGTTGAAAGCCCTTGGTGGTGAACAGGGTATGGGCGGCGTCGAGAATCTCCTCGCGGCGTTGCGCGGCGGGGCGGTGGATGCGCGGCATGGCTCCTCCTTGGTGTGTCGGAAACAGACTAACCGACCGACGGTCGAGACGCGAGTGCGCACTTCCGTCATGCGGACTCTTTGTCTCGCATCCTGATCCTGCCCTAAGGTGGCCCCATGACGCAGACCATCAAGCTGGCAGTAATCCCGGGTGACGGCATCGGTAAGGAGGTCGTCCCCGAAGGGCTCAAGGTCCTCGAGCGAGCGCTGGAGGGAACCGGGGTCACGGTCCGTCCCACCACCTTCGACCTGGGGGCCGAGCGCTGGCACCGCACCGGCCAGACCCTCACCGATGAGGATCTCGAGGCCATCAAGGCCCATGACGCCATTCTGCTGGGAGCCGTCGGCGATCCCTCCGTCCCCTCCGGCGTGCTCGAGCGCGGCCTGCTCCTGCGCCTGCGCTTCGCCTTGGACCACTACGTCAACCTGCGTCCCTCGGTGTACTACCCGGGCGTGCCGACGCCGTTGGCCGATCCTGGCGACATCGACTTCGTCGTGGTGCGCGAGGGCACCGAGGGCCTCTACTGCGGTAACGGCGGCGTCGTACGCCAGGGCACGGCGCACGAGATCGCCACCGAGGTCAGCGTCAACACGGCCTACGGGGTGGAGCGCCTGGT
>CALBAF010000470.1 GCA_937926415.1 uncultured Actinomyces sp. | reverse complement strand
CACCACCACAAGGCCCCACACAGCCCAGCATGAAACCCACAACACCAATGCACGGCCCCAACCGCCCAAAACAAGCCCATTCACGCCCGCAAAGGCGACACCGGTTTCACCAACGGCCGACAAACACAACCGATCTCACCACCACAAGGCCCCACACAGCCCAGCATGAAACCCACAACACCAATGCACGGCTCTAACCGCCCAAAACAGGCCCATTCACACCCGCAAAGGCGACACCGGTTTCACGAACGGCCAAAGACCACAACCGGTGGCACCACCACAAGGCCCGACGCAGACCTACTTGAAACCCCCAACACCAATGCACGGCGGCTAGCGGTCGCGCCTGAAACCCACGACACCAATGCACGGCTCTAACCGCCCAAAACAGGCCCATTTACACTCGCAAAGGCGACACCGGTTTCACCACCGGCACCAACCGCGCCTGCAAAGGCGACGCCGGTTTCACAAGCGAGCCGACATCACTGTCACCTCGAACTACGGCCGGCACGAAGCAGTCTTTCTTTGACAGGTTCTGGTCGCCATCCGTTCGAAGTCGGGACGTTAGCAACCAAGTAAGCGTGTTTCACGCGTGTTTCACGCTCACCGACGCATCCGGGCGCGGACACCACGAACACCACCGCGCTCACGGCCACGCCACCCTCCCCACCGAATGTAGGCAGGTTTCGGACCGCGCTGACGGCCGCAGCGTTCGCGTTGGGGGCGCACGCAGGGAAGAATGGGGGCATGGCAGATGAACGCGAGTCAAAGGAACTCCAGTCGGGAACGCTCGTCATCGGGCTGGGCCGTTTCGGCTCCGCCGTCGCGGTGACGCAGGACCAGCTGGGCTACGAGATCCTGGCCGTCGAAAAGAATCCCGCCCGCGTGCAGGCTTTCGCGGGTCGTTTCCCCCTCGTCGAGGCCGACGCGACCTCCAAGGACGCACTCGAGCAGCTGGGGGCTCGTGAGTTCCGCAGCGCCGTCGTCGGCGTGGGCTCTTCGCTGGAGGCGGCGGTGCTCATCACCGCGAACCTCGTCGACATGGGCATTTCCTCGATCTGGGTGAAGGCGACCTCCTCTCAGCACGGCCGCATTCTGCGCCGCGTGGGCGCCCACCACGTCGTCTACCCCGACTTGGACGCCGGCAAACGCACGGCTCACCTGGTGGGTGGCCGCATGGTCGACTACATCGAGATGGAGAAGGACGGCTTCTCCATCATGAAGCTGCGCCCCCCGCAGGAGGTGCGTGGCTTCTCCCTTGAGGAACTCGATCTGCGTGGCCGTTACGGCGTCAACGTGCTGGCGATCCGCCGCCCCAAGCAGCGCTTCGAATACGCGGATTCGTCGACGCGCATCAACGCTGACGACGAGATCATCGTGTCGGGCGACTCGCACCTGCTGGAGTACTTCGCAAACCGGCCCTGAGTCAAGGAACGACCTGAGTCAAGGAACAAACGGCGCCCCCGCACAGAGTATGTGTGGGGGCACCGTTGTATGCCCAGTAGACGAGGCGGGGACGGGGCCGAGCAAGAGCACTCAGCCCCGTCCCGGGAGATCGCCTTACTTGAACTTGAACTTCCTGGGGCGCGTGGTGCGCGGCTTGCCACCGCCGGAACCAGGCAAGCTGCCTTTATTGGGCTTAGGAGGTGTACCGCCCTTGGTGGGATTGCTCCCCTTGGTGGGATTGCTCCCCTTGGTGGGATTGCTCC
>CALBAF010000469.1 GCA_937926415.1 uncultured Actinomyces sp. | reverse complement strand
TCGAAGCCCGGCCAGGCCCCGCCACCGCCCACGGGCACCGCAGCCAGGCCTTCCGGTCCCTCCGGCACCCTCCACACCGGCAACGCCCTCCACATACTGCGCGTTCACAACGCACCTTGCCCCGGCCTCGTCCCTCTGAGGTCCGCCCCTTCCCTCACGTGACGTGACCGCGAATTTGTTTATCGGGCTCGCATAACGGCGTCCCCCGAGCCGAGGCCCGGGGGACGTTCGCATTCGTTCGTGGCGCGGAGTTTACTTGTCCTCGCCGGTCGCCGTACGGATGAAGCCGGCGATCATGAACCATCCGCCGCCAACCCAGAACAGGATCAGCGTCCACAGAGGCTGCACCGGGTAGAAGACCACCAGGTACGCACACGCGGCGATCCAGGCGGCAGCGCCGAGGATGTTCGGGATCTGGAAACGCTTCACGCGCGCCGGGTGCGTGTAGTGCAGCGGAACAATCGTCATGATCGCGAGGAAGATCGTCGCGGCAATATTGACCCACGCCGGAGTCTGAAGCACGTACATGACGATCGCGACACAGTTCCACGCCGCCGGGAAGCCCACGAAGTAGTTGTCGTTCGACTTCTCTCCGTCGTTCGCGTAGCAGAATACGGAGGAGACGATGATGATCACCATCATGATGACAGGGAGCGGCTTGGGACCAAACGGCAGGCACATCGCCATGAACAGGGCCGGCAGGAACGTCCACGTCAGGTAGTCGACAAGATTGTCGACGACGCCGCCATCGAACCAAGGAATGACCTGACGGACCCCGACCTTGCGAGCCAGCGTACCGTCGACACCGTCAACGATGAGCGCGATGACGAACCACAGCCACATCATGGGGATGTTGTTGTTGAGCATCGCGAACAGAGCCAGGGTCGCCCACACGAGTCCAGAGATAGTGAAGGCATGCACCGCCCAGGCGGCGATGACGCGGCCCAGGCTCGGTTTGCTGGCGTTCTCAGACGAGGCCGGGGCCTGCTCAGTTGTAGTGGGGACGTTTTGCTCAGGCACGGACGGCTCCTGTGATGGCGGATAATTTCCGCCCCTCAGTATGCCAAAGAATGGTGCGCTTTTGGTAGGACTTCGACCACATGGCACGCGTTGGAGCGTTCTCACAGGTCTCCCGACATGTCATTCCCTCCCGTCGCGACCACACTTCATGACGTTTCACGCTGCTCTATGTCGGTCGGTGGAGCGCTCGTTCCCATGCGCGGGGAGCATGCCCACCAGCTTGAGCGTGTGCCGACCCAGTGTCGCCGGAGGCCGACCTACGTGCTATGACAGGCACCGATGTGCCACAACGCAGACCACGTCGCCCACAGCAACCCATATTCGGCACTTTTCTCCGAGGCGGTCCGCACTTTGAGCACCGCACCACCTCGAGTTCCAACCTCACCGCCACCCGATTGAGGGAATTGCACTACATGAGGGTCCAACACGCCGGCGACACACTGTGCGACGGCTTCGTGTAGCGCAAAACCCCCACACCCGCCGACATGAACGGCGCGCGTCGCGACAACACCGGGCGCACTGCCGGTTGGCGCGAAACACCTCGCCCAACACGCCCCCTCCAACGGCCCACCCGCGAAAAACTCGCCGAGCAAGCCCAAAAACGCCAAATTTGGGGTGTTGTGAGCGCGCAGGGAGAACTATTTCGCGCACAGGGCGCAGCAACGTGGCGGCTTTGAAACCAATAACACCTCTGCACCCACTGACGCAGGCTAACGTGAAACCGCCATCACCACTGCTCACCCTCGAACAGCAACCATTGAAACCGGTGGCACCTCTGCAACCGAAAAACACGCCAAAAACACCCATTTCTCACCCGCAAAGGCGATGACGGTTTCAACTGGCCCACCTCACCAGCCCGCAAAGGCGATGGCGGTTTCAATCCCACACGGACACGAGGGAGCAAAGGTGACGAGGGTTTCAGACAACCACACACATGGTTTGCGGGCTCCCGCTGCGGATCCAGCAGTCATCTATGCGCCTTCCCTCAGAAAACTCGCATGCAATTCGATTGGATGAAGTTTCAACAAAGTCTGAAAACGTTGCAATTCCAACGATCTGATTTCAAGATTTGAAAGGACAGTGGGGGAATTGCATGCGAAGTTGGGTGTGGGCTTAGGAATGTTGGAAGTGACCACTGGATGCGAGTCCTGCGGGATGGGGGCCAGGCTGCGGCATCCGTGGGCGGTGGCAGGGCATAGCCTGGCTTCGAGACGACGCGCCGAGCCACACGCCAGCGACCGGGCGCCACCGGTGTGGAGGGCGCCGGAGGGACCGGAGGGCACGGGC
>CALBAF010000468.1 GCA_937926415.1 uncultured Actinomyces sp. | reverse complement strand
GCCGGACGGTGAGAGCGCACCGGTCATCGAGTTGTAGGCCATCATCATTGGCGTGTAGTCCAGCCCCATCCACTGGTTCTGGCTGTAGAGAACAGTGGGCTCGTTGAACAGCTGCACCGTCCCGATGATGGAGAGCAGGACCGCCAGCAGTGAGGCCGAACGGACCATGGGGATCTTGATGCGCCGGACGATCTGCCACCCGGTGGCCCCGTCGATGCGGGCGGCCTCGTAGAGCTCGCGGGGCACGGACTGCAGCGCCGCCAGGAAGATGAGCATGTTGTACCCGGTGAAGGTCCACGTCGTGATGTTGGCCATCGACCACAGGATGATGCTGCGACCGAAGAAGTCCATCTTGAGGCCCACCAGTCCCAGCAGCTCATTGATGGGGGAGAAGCTGGGGTTGTACATGTAGAGCCACATGATGGCGGCCACGATCCCGGGGATCGCGTAGGGCAGGAAGAAGCCCAGGCGGAAGACCGTCACCCGCTTGACCAGGAGGGAGTCGAGCACCAGGGCCAGGGCGAGGGCCGCCAGGATCATGACCGGGACCTGGACCACGCCGAACAGCAGGACCCGCCCCAGTCCCTTCCAGAAGGCGGGCTGTCCCGCCGCCTGGACGTAGTTGTCCAGGCCCACGAAGGTGCTCACCTTCTCCCCGCCGCCGTAGAGGTCCGAGCCGGAGGCGACGTCGCGGAAGAAGGACCGGTAGACCGACACCACGATCGGAATGAGGAAGACGACGGCGAACATGGCCAGGAACGGGGCCACGAACCCGATGCCCGCCCGGGCCTCCCTGCGCTTTCGCAGCGAGGTGGTGCGGATGGCGGATGCGCCCGTGGTCGTTGTCGTCGTGCTCATGATGCTCTCACTTCGATCGTGGTGCCGGTGTCTGCCGGTGTCTGCCGGTGGGCTGTGCTCGATCGCCTACTCGGCGACGGGCAGGTTGGCGTCCTTCAGGGAGCTGACCGAGGTCTTCTGGGCCGCCTGGAAGATCTCATCGACCTTGCCGGTCCCCTTCCCGGCCGCCTCGGCGGCCTTGGTCATGGGGTCGGCCAGGGAGGGCCAGGTCGGCATGAAGCCGAACTTGGAGTTCACGGCCGCGTTGGCCTTGGTGAACTCGGCGTAGACGTCCTGGCCTCCGAAGAAGGTGGAGATGGTCTGCGGGGTCTTCACCGGGGCCTTCGCGGTCAGGACCAGTCCCTGGGTGGCCAGGTCGTCGACCTGGGTGTTGAACCAGT
>CALBAF010000467.1 GCA_937926415.1 uncultured Actinomyces sp. | reverse complement strand
GCGAGCGCACGTAATCGGGCAGGGCGTACCACGCGACGGTCGCGCCCACGCCCGCCGCGAACCCCGCGACCCGCGTCGGGTCCACCGAGCCGGCGCACGGACAAGAACAGGTTGATGAGGTGGCCATGGCCAGTCCTTTCAATCGGGAGCGCGCGGATCAGTCCGCGAGCAGGTCAAGCAGGTGAGAGACAACCTTTCCGCCCGAATAGGCGGATCCGTCGTGCTGGTACTCGTTCGTGATGTAGTGGCGAGCGCCGATCAGCTCACCCGTCTCCACGGACAGCTCGCGCGGCACGAACATGTCGTCGTAGTACACGGCCGCAGCCACCGGCACCGTGTTCTGCGCCAGCACGTCCGGCAGATACACGGGGGCCGCCTCCGTCGTCGACGCGAGAATCTCCGCGACGCCCTTCAGCGGCGCCAAGCCCGGATCCTCGTCGAACACGCGGCGCATGAAGTGCTCGCCCGTCAGGTAGAAGGGCTCGCTCTCATCCAGGGGGTTCGCGTCCTTCGCGAAGCCAGGGATCTCCTCGGCCAGACGATCCGCCGCCCAGCCCGTCGCCGTGCCCACCAGGTCCGGCGTCGCGCACGCGTAGATGTACTCCTGGAACACGGCGTAAATCGGCGCAACGTCCCCCTGCGAGCCGATCGCCGCCAAGAACTGCGACGAGAGCCTGCGCTGGCCTCGAACCGAGGTCCACGGGCCCTCAAGCAGGTAGTGCAGCTGATCCGTGTTGCCCTGGCCGCCCAGCATCATGCCGATCATGCGCAGGCGCGCGGGGGAGAGGCGCTCGCCCGTCGGCAGCGTCTCCTCCGTGTCCGCCAGGTGCGCGCACAGCTCGCGCACCGTGCGCTCGTCGCCCGGGTGGCGCTGGAAGTACGCGCGGTTGCGCGCCGCCGTGCGCTCATACGTCAGGCGGTAGATGTCGTCCACATGGACGAGGCCGGGCAGGCCTCCCGTGATCAGGCTGGCCTTCAGGCCCTGGGGAGCCAGCGACAGGTACGAGGTCGTGATGAAGCCGCCGAAAGACTGTCCGAGCGTCGTCCATGGGTCATCCCCGCACAGCTCGCGGCGCAGCGCCTCCGCGTCGTACACGATCTGGTCCTGGCGGAAGTGGCGCAGGTACGCGGCCTTCTCCTCGTCCGTGTCCAAGTGGGAGAGCGCCTGGGCGTCCATGCGGGTTGACTGGCCCGTGCCTCGCTGATCGAGGAGCACCACGCGGTAATCCTGCAGGAGACGATTCATCCAACCGCCGGTAAACGTGCCGAAACGCGGGCTTGGGTAGCCAGGGCCGCCCTGCAGGAACACCGCGTAGGGCGCGTCCTCGCGGCCCTTGCGCACGACCTCGCGCGCGAAAACCTGGATCGTCGGATTGTCCTCGCCGGCGGGGCGTAGGTGATCAAGGGGAACGTCCAGGCGGTGCTCGTAAACGGTGTGTCCGTGGTGCAGGTACGACTCTGTGTGCATGGACACAATGGTAGCGGGTTTGCGGCGGTGTCGTTGTGCCCGTTTGTTTTTGGGAGGCGTTGGTAGTGGTGCTGTGTGGCTCCACGGGTGTTGCGGGCACCGCAGCCTGGCCCTGTCGGTCAGGTGGGCCGGCTGTCTGAAACCGCCGTCGCCTTTGCTCGCTTGTGCCTGTGTGGGATTGAAACCGCCATCGCCTTTGCGGGTGCCGGCCGAGCCGCGACTGAAACCGCGATCGCCTTTGCGGGCGTGAAATGGGTGTTTTTGATGCGTTTTTCGGGCGCAGAGGTGATGCCGGTTTCAAGGCTCCCCTGTTGGGGGCGAGCAGTGGTGTTGTTGGTTTCAACGTCGCCGCGTTGTCGTGCCTTGTGCGCGAAAAAGTTCACCCTGCGCCGGTTTTGGATGCAGCGCGGCGTCACGAAAAGGTTCGTCAGAGCCAGTTCAGCAACGCGACGTAGCAGACCGTTCCGATGCCGACGCTCCACAGGAGCTTGCGGCCGCTCAGCAGGTGCACCGCGACCGTCACACCCGTCGCCACCAGCGCCGCCCACCAGCGGTCACCCGCCTCCTGCGCGCCCTGCGTGAGCGTCGAGAGAACGAGAATCAGCATGATGCCCGGCGGCATCCACACCGCCATGTCGGAGACGAAACGTGAATCGCGCAGCGGCTCAAGGATCTTGAAGGGTAGAGCGCGCAACGTAAAGTCGATGACGAAGGTGATCGCCAGGAGCGCCAGCAGGTAGCCCAGCGTTGGAGTCACTGCGCACCCCCTTCGGCCACCTCATCCGCGGAGTGCAGGATGCCTCGGCGATGAAGGACGTGGCGAACCACCAGGCATGCGACGAAGAGCAGCAGCGCCACCAGGAGTCGCTGGCCCGGTGCCACCACCATGGCCACCGCGAAGGACCCGCCAGCCAGGAGGACCGAGGGCAGCTCGCGCCTCGTGCGCGCCGCGTCCAGGGTCAGCGTGATGAACAGGGCTGTTAGCGCGAAGTCGAGGCCCTTGATCTGCGCGGGGATCAACGAGCCCGCGGACACGCCCACGAGGCTCGAGATCAGCCACGTCAGGTTGAAGAGAGCCTGCATCGCCAACAGTCGAGGCTTCGTCCACCCGTTCGGGCGGGCGGCGGTCAGCGCGTAGGCCTCGTCCACGAGGGCGTACATCGAGAAGAGGCGCGCGACACGGCCCTCAATGACGTGCAAGGGGAACGAGAACGCGAAAAACAGGAGGCGGAAATTCACCAGCAGCATCGTCACAGCAATGACGGCCAGCGGCGTGTTTTGCGCGGCCAGGGTCACGACGAGCAGCTCGGCCGACCCCGAGTAAGCGGCCAGGGAGAGCGACGGAGCCAACCACCACGGCAGGCCCAGCTGGATGACGAGAACGCCGTACGCCAGGCCCAGCGGGATGTAACCCGCGGCCACGGGCGCCGTGATGCGCAGGCCTTCGAGGATCTCGCGGCGGGTAGGGCTAGCCGGCACGGGGAGGTTCACGGTGCGCGGTAGCTTGGGCATGGGAGCAATTGTTGCGTGAGACGCCGGGCGAGTGCGCGCTGGCGGGGCCGTGCGTGACGACTTGCACGCTCTCGTGGCGATGGCGTTCCACGAAGTGGAAGGAGCCTCGTCGCCTACCTGTCACATAGTTTCAAAACGGGATATAGCCCTCGCTCAATAGACCGTCCGGTGGAAATATCGTTCTCGTCGCCGAGGAACATCCCCTCGGCGCTTCCATAAAAACGCAGATCAGGAGCCCTCATGAGCGCCACTCACGCACGCAAGAAGCCATTCCTTCGACTCGCCACGGCCGCCGTCGCCATGGTCGCAGCCCTCGGCATGGCCGCATGCTCCGGTGGCGCGTCCACCTCCTCGTCGAGCGCGCAGGTCGGCGACCGTAGCCCCGAGCAGATCAAGGAAGCCGGCGAGATCGTCATCGGCATCTTCTCCGACAAGGCCCCCTTCGGCTACATCGACGCCGACGGCAAGCCCGCCGGATACGACGTCGTCTACGGCGACCGCATCGCCGCCGACCTGGGCGTCACCGCCAAGTACGTCCCCGTCGACGCCGCCGCCCGCACCGAGGTCCTCGCCTCCAACAAGGTCGACATCACCCTCGCGAACTTCACCGTCACGCCCGAGCGCGCCGAAAAGGTCGACTTCGCGAACCCCTACTTCAAGGTCTCCCTCGGCGTCGTCTCGCCCACCTCGGCTGAAATCACCGACGTGAGCCAGCTGGCTGGCAAGACCCTCATCGTCACCAAGGGCACGACCGCCGAAGCCTACTTCGAGGCCAACCACCCCGAGGTCAAGCTCCTCAAGTTCGACCAGTACTCCGACGCCTACCAGGCCCTCGAGGACGGCCGCGGCGACGCCTTCTCCACCGACAACACCGAGGTCATCGCCTGGGCGATCCAGCACCCCGGCTTCAGCGTCGGCATCAAGAGCCTGGGCGAGACCAGCTACATCGCGGCCGCCGTCAAGAAGGGCAACACCGCCCTCCTCGACTGGCTGAACAACCAGCTCGTTGAGCTCGGCGAGGAAAACTTCTTCCACAAGGACTACGAGCAGACCCTCGCCCCCGTCTACGGTGACGCCGCGACCCCCGACGACCTCGTCGTCGAAGGCGGCGTGGACACCACCTCCACCAACTGACGCAGGTACGAGGCCGTGGCCCCTCCCGGGTCCGCCCGCTGCGGGTGATCGCCCGGACCGGCCACGGCCTCGTCCCAGATTTTTCCTATGAATCTCGACATCCTGGCGCGTTACGCGCCCCTGTACGTCGACGCCGCCATCCTCACCTTGAGGATTGCGGCCATCGGCATCGTCGGCTCCCTCGCGGTGGGCCTGCTCGTGGCTGCGATCCGGCAGTACCGGATCCCCGTCGCCACCCAGATCGCCGCCGCTTACGTCGAACTGTCGCGCAACACGCCCCTGCTCGTGCAGCTCTTCTTCATCTACTTCGGCCTGCCGCGCGTGGGCATCAAGTGGAGCGGCGAGACCTGCGCGATCGTCGGCCTGATCTTCCTGGGCGGCGCCTACATGGCCGAGGCCCTGCGTTCCGGCCTCGACTCGATTGCCACCATCCAGTGGGAGTCGGCGTCCGCGCTCGGCCTCACGCGCACCCAGACGCTGCGCCACGTGGCCCTCCCGCAGGCCATCGCGACCTCCGTGCCGCCGCTCGCCGCCAACGTTATCTTCCTCATCAAGGAAACCTCCGTCGTCTCAGTCGTCGCCCTGCCCGACCTCGTGTACGTCGCGAAAGACCTCATCGGCATGTCCTACAACACCTCCGAAGCGCTGGTCCTCCTGGTCATCGCCTACCTGGTGATCCTCCTGCCCGTGTCCATCGCGGCCCGACTCATCGAAAAGAAGGTGCGCCGTGGCGGATTTGGGAATTAACGTCATCTTCGAGGGCCGCAACCTCGTGCGCATCCTCGAGGGCTTGGGCGTCACCGTCGGCATCTCCGCGCTGTCCGTCGTGCTGTCGCTGGTGCTCGGTGTGTTCGTCGGCCTCGGCATGCGCTCGCGCTGGCGCCCCCTGCGCTGGCTCATGCAGATCTACCTCGAGTTCGTGCGCATCATGCCTCAGCTCGTCCTCCTGTTCGTCGCCTACTTCGGGCTCACGCGCGTCGCGGGGATCAACCTGGACGGCATCACCGCGTCCGTCCTCGTCTTCACGCTGTGGGGCGGCGCCGAAATGGGTGACCTCGTGCGAGGCGCGCTCATCGCGATCCCGCGCCACCAGTACGAGTCCGCCTACGCTCTGGGACTTTCCCCGAGGCAGACCATGCGCCGGGTCATCCTGCCGCAAACCTTGCGTAGGCTCGCGCCGCCGGCCGTCAACCTCATCACCCGCATGATCAAGACGACCTCCCTCGTCGTCCTCATCGGCGTCGTCGAAGTCCTCAAAGTTGGACAGCAGATCATCGACGCCAACCGCTTCAACTACCCGACCGCCTCGCTGTGGATCTACGGCCTGATCTTTGTGCTGTACTTCCTCATCTGCTGGCCCATCTCGCTCCTCTCACGCCACATGGAGAAAACATGGCAGAACTGACCTCCGACCCGCAGCTTCGCCTCGTCGACCTCGACAAGACCTACCCCGGCGGGCACCACGCCCTGCGCGGCGTCTCCCTCGACGTCGCCGACGGTGAAGTCGTCGTCATCATCGGACCCTCCGGCTGCGGCAAGTCCACGCTCCTGCGCACCATCAACGGCCTCGAGCCCATCAACTCCGGGCAGATCCTCTTCGACGGCGAGGACCTGGCGGCCCCCGGCGTCTCCTGGCCCGAGGTGCGCCGCCGCATCGGCATGGTCTTCCAGTCCTACGAGCTCTTCCCCCACCTGACCGTCATGGGGAACCTGACGCTCGCCCCCGGCCTCGTCGCGGGAGAATCGCGCGCCGACGCGAGCGCGCGAGCGCTGAAACTGCTCGAGCGCGTCGGCCTGGCGGACCGCGCCGACGACTACCCACGCCAGCTCTCCGGCGGCCAGCGTCAGCGCGTCGCCATCGTGCGTGCCCTCATGATGGACCCCGAGATCCTCCTCCTCGACGAGGTCACGGCCTCCCTTGACCCGGAGATGGTGCGCGAGGTCCTCGACGTCGTTCTTGAGCTGGCTCGCACCGGCATGACGATGCTCATCGTCACGCACGAGATGGGCTTCGCCCGCGCGATCGCCGACCGCATCGTCTTCATGGACGAGGGCCGCATCGTCGAGGTCGACCCTCCGCGCAAGTTCTTCGCGGACCCGTCCTCGGATCGTGCGCGTCGTTTCCTTGACATCTTCAGCT
Source organism: uncultured Actinomyces sp. (assembly GCA_937926415.1). Lineage (GTDB taxonomy): Bacteria > Actinomycetota > Actinomycetes > Actinomycetales > Actinomycetaceae > Pauljensenia. The sequence goes on along the minus strand of CALBAF010000467.1, from coordinate 755 downwards.
TCGAGGGCGCGAAGCTGTAAGCGTGTCGGGGCTCCTCGCGGAGGGGTCTGAGCGGGGGCGCAGGCTGGGGGCTTGCGCCCCCGTTGTTGTGCTTGTTGTTGTGCTTGTTGCTGTGCGCCCCGGCTGTTTTCCGGGCGCCGGAGCCTGGATCAGCAGTGTGTCGGCCCGGCACCTTCCGCGTTCTGGCTTGTTCCTAAGTGGTGTGACACCACTTAGCGGGGTATTACACCAGCTCGGAGGTGGTGTAATGCTCCCTAACTGGTGTAATGCTCCCTAACTGGTGCAGTGTCGCGCCGGTGCCGTTGGGGCTCGCTGATAGGAAACGGCTACGTGGATAGGTTACGAGCATCCGGATAGGTTACGAGGATGCGGATACCTTAATAACCTATCCGCGTGCGCATAACCTATCCGCATGTGCGTAACCTATCCGCGTAAGGGGGCTGGATTGGGCCGGGACGCGTGCGACTGGTTGTCAAGACGTAACCTCTCAGCGTCGTGGCCCGGCGCCCCCACGCGATCATTTGATGCACATGGAGTGAGCACAGCCCACCCGCGACAGAACTCTCCGTTTTAGCCGATCAGCGTCGACTGGTGGTGCACCATGACCAGGCGCGCCTCGCCAGAAGTCGCCGGCGCCCACACGCTCGATTCCAGCGAAGCACCGACCTCCCAGCGCACCCGGTAGCGGGTCAGGAACGCCCCGCCCAGGTCGTGCGCGTCGATGCGGCCGATCGCCGGGGAGGTGGGCGAGGGGC
>CALBAF010000466.1 GCA_937926415.1 uncultured Actinomyces sp. | reverse complement strand
CTCGACGCGCAGACGCGTGATGCAGGGCTCGAGGTCGGTGATGTTCTCCTGGCCGCCGAGACCGGCGACGATGTCTGATGCAGTGCTCATGGCTTCTCCTTCCCGGTTCCCTCCCGCGTGCAATCCCCGTCTGTCATGCGCATGGTCGGGCAGCTGAGGTCCTTCGTGCTCGCGATCACTTTATCCCACCTCCGCGTTGTCCGCGGCGAAGAGTTCCAGTCGGCAGGAAGAGGCGTGCGCATGCGGGCCGCAGAGCCTGCTGCACAGCGGACGACCGCGCCGGAGGATCTCCTTCCTCGCATGACGGGGCTCACTCACGTAACCTTACGGGAACGCGATAGATGCCTTGACGCAGCCACAGAGGAGATCGTTATTCCCCTGGCGGAAACGTCTCTTTCCGGCCACAGTGGGGGCACAATGAGCGATGATCCCCATTCGTCTCCGATGAGGAGCACCACATGACAGCGTCCGACACCACCTCCACAACCCTGTCCGGCATCGGTGTGAGCCCTGGCCTTGTGGCCGGCCCCGTCGCCAGGATGGCACCTCCCATTCCTGAGCCCGAGATCGCGACCCTCGAACCCAGTCGTGACGTCGAGAAGGAGTGCGAGCGCATCGCGCTGGCGGCCCAGCAGGTCAAGAAGGGCCTGGAGCTGTCCGCGGCCGAGGCCAAGGCCGAGGCCCGTACCCTCCTTGAGACCACCGCGCAGATGGCTGCCGACCCCACCCTGACCTCGACGGCGCAGGCCATGGTGCGCGAGAAGCGCCTGGTTCCGGAGCGTGCCGTGTGGGAGTCCGCGGGAACGCTGGCCTCCATGCTGGAGTCCCTGGGTGGCTACATGGCCGAGCGCACCCGTGACGTCCAGGACGTGCGCGACCGCATCGTCGCCGTCCTGACCGAGTCCCCAATGCCGGGGATTCCCCGTCTGCCCGAGCCCTTCGTGCTCGTGGCGGCCGACCTGGCCCCAGCCGACACCGCGCTGCTGGACCCCGAGAAGGTCATCGCCTTCATCACTTCAGAGGGCGGCCCCACCTCC
>CALBAF010000465.1 GCA_937926415.1 uncultured Actinomyces sp. | reverse complement strand
GACCAGCTCGGCGCGGGGGGCGCGCAGGTCCTCGAGCGTGGCCGCCAGGGCCTGCTTCTGGGCCTCGAGGTCCTCGGCGAGCATCGCGTTCTCCAGGTGGAGGTCCTCGGCGCGCATGAGGCGACGCGTTAGCGAGCGGATCGCGAGCGCGGTCAGCGTCGCGCCGATCGACGGATCCTCGGAGATGACGATCTGGAGCTGCTCGGTCGTCAGGCGCACAACCGTCACCTCGGTCGCCGTCTCGCCCGTGAAGAAAGCGTCCTCCGCGCGGGCCAGCGACACGAGACCGATGAGCGGGCCGGACGAGGCCAGGTGCGCCAGGACCTCGCCCTGCGGCGAGTCCCTGTGCAGCGACACTTGGCCATCCAGGACCAGGTAGACGGCCCCCACCGGGTCACCCTGGGTCACCAGCTGTATCCCCTCGGGGACAACGAGGCGCGGGCGCTGGCCGAGCACGCGCTCGACGCCGGCGAGGAGCTCCATGACGACCTCGTGCTCGTCGCGGTCCAGGCCCTCCAAGAGCGGGCCCTGCACGGCAAAAGGCGGCGGGTCAGCGATGAGTGAGCGGATCTGCCTGTCCGAGTAGCCGCACCCGCGCAGGTAGAGCACCATCGTCGAATAGGCCTGGCCCGCCAGCAGGGGAACCGTCCACGGGGACTTCAGGACCGAGGCGAGCGCGCAGGACTGCATGCACCGGGCCAGGTCGCGGTGCTCGGACTTATCCGTCACCACCACCCACTGCATGCGCTGCATCGCCGGGAAGGTCCTCGCACGGTCGATGAGCCCGTCAATGTCGTCGACCTCAGAGGTCACGAGACCCATCAGCACATGGTCGCCCGGCTTCAGGCTGGCCTCGTAGGAGGCCAGGTCCTCGATCCCATCGATGCGGTCCAGGCACAGACTCGGGAAGGCATGGGCCAGGTCCCTCGTGACGGGCGCGGCAATCGAGCGCGAGTCATCGCCCACGACCAGCATGTGAATCGGGTAGCCGGCTCGGTGACCGCCGCTGCGCACGTCCGTGCGGGCCAGCACCGAGGCGTCCTCCGCCGCCGGCCCCCG
>CALBAF010000464.1 GCA_937926415.1 uncultured Actinomyces sp. | reverse complement strand
CCCGCCTCTTTGGCAACCTCGGCCAGCTCGCCGCGGTCAAGCGCAAGCGCCCCGGCATGCAGATCGCCGTCGGAGGCTGCCTCGCCCAGCAGATGCGCGACGGCATCGTCGAGAAGGCTCCGTGGGTCGATGCGGTGTTCGGAACCCACAACATCGACGTCCTCCCGGCGCTCCTGCGCCGCGCCGAGCACAACCGCGAGGCGGCCGTCGAGATCGAGGAATCCCTGAAGGTCTTTCCCTCGACACTGCCCACTCACCGCGAGAGCGCCTACGCAGCCTGGGTGTCGATTTCGGTGGGCTGCAACAACACCTGCACCTTCTGCATCGTCCCGCACCTGCGCGGCAAAGAGCGTGACCGTCGCCCCGGAGACATTCTCGCCGAGGTCGAGGCCGTCGCCTCGCAGGGCGCGATTGAGGTGACCCTGCTGGGGCAGAACGTCAACTCCTACGGCGTGGGCTTCGGTGAGCGTGGCGCTTTCGCGGATCTGCTGCGCGCCGTCGGCCGCGTCGAGGGGATCGAACGCGTGCGCTTCACGTCGCCCCACCCCGCGGCGTTCACGGACGACGTGATCGCCGCGATGGCGGAGACGCCCACGGTCATGCCGAGCCTGCACATGCCCTTGCAGTCGGGTTCCGATGCGATCCTGCGTCAGATGCGCCGCTCCTACCGCCGCGAGCGTTTCATGGGCATCCTGGAGCGCGTGCGCGCCGCGATCCCCGAGGCGGCTATCACGACGGACATTATCGTTGGCTTCCCGGGAGAGACCGAAGAGGACTTTCAGGCCACCCTGGACGTGGTGGAGCAGGCTCGTTTCTCTTCCGCGTTCACGTTCTTGTACTCGCCGCGTCCGGGCACGCCCGCCGCGGACCGTGAGGACCAGGTGCCCGACGACGTGGCTCTCGAGCGCTACCAGCGCCTCATCAAGCTCCAGGAGCGCATCTGCGCCGAGGATAACGCAGCGCTCGCCGGCAGTGAGGTCGAGGTCCTCGTCTCAGAGGGGGATGGCCGCAAGGACGGCGCCACGCACCGTATTTCGGGCCGAGCCCGCGACAACCGCC
>CALBAF010000463.1 GCA_937926415.1 uncultured Actinomyces sp. | reverse complement strand
TCCTCGTCGTCCTCGTCTGTGGCGCGCGGCGTTGGTTCCGAGGCCTCGATCGGAGAGGCGTCAGGGGATTCGACGGGGGTCAGGGAGATGCGTGCTCCCATTGCGGAGGCGTGTGAGGGCAGCAGCGGCTCACCGTCCAGGTCCTTGGCCAGGTCGTCGAGCATTGCGCGGGCCTCGTCGACGATGGAGGAGTCTTCGGCGTGCAGGCCGTGCACGAGCCAGCGCACGAGCGCGATCTCGGACAGGAGCTGGGCGCGCGTGAAGACGTGCAGGTCGGTGGCACGGCGCTCGTGGCCGTAGGTCTCGCGGAAACGATCGAGGAACGCATCGGAGGCAGTGGCTTGCACCCATGCGATGTCGAGGGCGGGATCTCCCACGTGCGCGCTGGTCCAGCCGCCGATGGCTAGCAGCGAGCCGCGCTTGACGGATAGGCATCGCTCCTGGATGTCGCCGTGGACGGGCGCGGAGGGGAAACGCCACAGTGAGACGTCCTCGAGGGCAGCCTCCCAGCGGCTCCACAGGGCGGCGGGGATAGCGACCTCGCGGGCGGCCTCGTCGAGGAGGGCGAGGTTGCGGTCGCGGCATTCGATCGCCGTGTAGGTGGGTAGGCCGATTGAGGAGAACACCGTTTCGGGGAGGTTGTGCAGGGATGCGAGGGCGCGCCCGAGGGATGCGGGCAGCAGGGGATCGGTATCGAGGTCCTCGTCCGTGGGGGCGGCGCCGCCCGGATCGCGGTGGACGTAGACGGTGCCCCCGCCGCTGATCTTGACCTGGCCCGCCAGGCGGGGCACGTCGAAGGGGATGTAGTCGTGGTCGTGCGCCTGGCCGAGGCGATCCAGGATGCCCGAGGTTGCCTCGAGTGCGGGTCCGGAGACCTCCTCGTGGGGGCATGTGACGATCCAGCGGTGTCCGGCGGCGTCTTCGATGCCGGTCACGGTGGAGAGCTCGTCGCTGTAGGTGGGCGGGCGCAGGGCGGTGACGCGCATGCCGGGGACGGCTGCGGTGGCCAGGGCTGCCAGTTCGAGGGGGCTCTTGCGGGAGGTCATTGCCTTAACGTATCGCGGCACGGCCTCAGGCGCTCCTCCCCGCGCGGGCGCGAGGGGGATTGGGCGGGTGTGGGTTTGCTCCTTGCCGAAAAACTCTGTTACTTTCGACACATTGGCTCGGTCTGTAGCGAGGAGGCACAGCGATGGAAGCCACGACGCGCGCGCTCGCTGCACGGGTGCGTGAGGACTTAGCCGCGAGCGGTGTCGACGCGGCCAGAGATTCTCGCACCGTGCGCGCCCTCATTCATCGCGCCATCGACGCTTACGCGCCCGACCTGCTGCCCGCGGCCAGAGAGCAGGTCGAAGCGGATCTCATGGACGACATCTGCGGCCTGGGACCCCTTCAGGCGCTCATGGACGACCCGTCGGTTGAGGAAATCTGGATCAACGCGGCATCGCGCGTGTTCGTGGCCCGCTCTGGTGTCGCCGAGCTGACCAGCCTGATCCTCACCGACGAGGACGTGCGCGCCCTCGTCGAACGCATGCTGCACCATTCGGGGCGCAGGCTCGACCTGTCCAGTCCCTTCGTGGATGCGATGCTCGCGGGCGGTGAGCGCCTCCACGTCGTCATTCCGCCCGTCACGGGATCGTCCTGGAGCGTCAACATCCGTAAGCACATCCAGCGCGCCCGCACCCTGGACGACCTGGTCGCAGTGGACATGCTGGCCCCGCCAATGCGCGAGTTCCTGGCCGCCGCCGTGTGCGTGGGGCTGTCCGTCCTCGTCTCGGGCGGCACGCAGGCCGGTAAGACGACGCTGCTGCGCGCGCTCGCGGGGGAGCTGCCACGCTCGCGCCGCGTCATCTCTTGCGAGGAGGTCTTCGAGCTGGGCCTGGCCAACTGGGACCACGTCGCGATGCAGACGCGCCCGGCCGGAGCGGAGGGGATGGGCGAGATCACGCTGCGCGACCTCGTGCGCGAATCGCTGCGTATGCGCCCCGAATACCTGATCGTTGGCGAGGTGCGCGGCCCGGAAGCCCTCGACCTGCTGGTGGCCCTCAACGCGGGCGTACCGGGCATGGCGACCGTGCATGCGAACTCTGCGCGCGAGGCCCTCGACAAGCTGTCGATCTTGCCGCTCCTGGCCGGCGAGAACGTCACGACGGGATTCGTGACCCCGACCCTGGCCTCGTCCATCGACCTCGTGTGTCACGTCGAGCGGGGAGCGGACGGGCAGCGCCACGTCGCAGAGATCATGGCGGTCCCCGGGCGCGTCGAAGGAAACCGGATCGAGACCGCCACCCTCTTCCGCTTCGATGGGCGCCGATGCCTGCGAGGCGCCGGTGGTCTCGACCTGCACGATCGCTTCGCGGCGGCCGGCTTTGACCTCGCTTCCCTCCTCGACTGGGGGTCGGCGTGATTGCAATCGTGTGCGGGCTCGTGTTCGGGATCGGCCTCGTCCTGGCCCTGTCCCCCTGGTTCACGCCGCCCCCGACCTGGCGCCCCTGGGGGCCTTGGAAGCGCCTGCGCGAGGATGTGGCGCGTGCGCGCGTCCCCGGCCTGAC
>CALBAF010000462.1 GCA_937926415.1 uncultured Actinomyces sp. | reverse complement strand
CCCCGCCGGCCCTCGGCGCGCGCGGAATCTTTACCGCGCTTGGAGGCCTTCGCCTCCCCCGCGCCCGCCGCGCCCGAGGACGCCTCGCGGCCGGGTTTCACAGTGTCAACGCTCATGAGCTATGCACACCTTTCGTCGAGTATCAGTGGGTTCCGCAGTCCCGCTCACGCCACCGTTAGCGCTAACGGAATGAAACCCACGAAACGAGGCCGGGGAACCGAGCAGTCCCCGGCCTCGTTCATGGTGAACTGGGATCAGCCAGCGGAGTTCTGCAGATCGGTGAGGATGTCCTGAGCGGTCTTGGTGCCGCGGAAGCCCTCAGGCGAGTACTGCTGGAAGGACGTGTTGATCTGGTTCCACGTCGAGGTGGTCACGAGCGGGGTGCCATTCTCGAGGAGGATCCGCACGGCCTCGGCGCTGTCCGCGGGCTTGTTGGCGGCCCACTTGTCCATCGCGGACTCGACGGAGGGAACGGTGCCCTGCTTGTCAGCGACCGTGCCGATGACCTCGGGGGTCACGAGCTCCTTCAGAACGTTGAACGCAGCCTGCTTGTCCGGGCAGGACTTCGCGATGCCGAAGCCGGAACCCTGGATGACCGCACGAGGCTGGCCAGTGGGGGTCGGCAGGACCGCGACGCCGAGCTTATCGCCCAGCTCCTTCTCGAAGGAGCCGTACATCCACGGGCCGTCCACGATCATCGCGGCGGTGCCGGAGGTGAAGGCGGTCTGCGCGGGGCCGTCGTTGTCGGCAGCGTTCGGGGCAGCCGCGACCTGCTCCTTGTGGACCAGGTCGAAGGCGAACTGGACGCCCTCAACGAACTTGGGATCCGTCAGGGTGTTCTTGCCATCCTTGGAGACCTGGCCACCGAATGCGATGCCGAAGTCACCGGGGGCGTTGCCCAGGAGGGACGGCTTGACGGCGATGCCGTACTTGCCGTCACCAGTCAGAGCCTTGGCGTCCTTGAGGAACTGCTCGGTCGTGTAGGAGGTCGAGGGGGCCTGCAGGCCGGCCTTCTCGAACATCTCACGGTTGTAGTACAGGACGTCGGGCTCGGCGTCGTAGGGCAGAGCCAGAACATGTCCGTCCACCGTCATGCCCTGCATCATCGCAGCGTTGTAGTCGGAGGCCTTGATACCGGCGGCTTCCATGTAGGAGTCGAGAGGCTCCAGCAGGCCGGACAGCTCCTGGGCGCGGGCGGCCTGCGTGGTGAGGATGCAGGGCGCGTCCGAGGCAACCATGCGGGTCTTGACCTTGGTCCAGTAGTCGTTGAAGGCCGGGCCGTCGAAGGTCAGGGTGAAGTTGGGATCCTTCTCCTTTGCCGCGTCCACGAAGGACTGCCACTGGGCGCGGTCGTTGTCCGTGGAGACCCAGGTATACATCTGGTGGACCTGGTCAGCGCCAGATCCGTTGGTCGCGGTGCTTCCAGAACCGCACGCTCCTGCCAGCAGGGCGAAGGCCGAGGCGGTTGCACCGAGTGCGAGGAACTTGGAGATAGTGGGGCGCACGCTGCGCTCCTTCCTTGTCAGGGGCACTGGGGTTCCAGGGGGATGCACTGCCTCTCTGTAGCGCGTGGGTAGGAACGTTCCCGTGTGTGCCGTCTCTCGTCATTGAAATTGACAGGACAACTATACCATCCCCTGAGCAGGGCACACAAGCGAGATTTTTGCATTCATCACATACCGCAATTAAGCCTGACTATCCTGTGAAGGCTTTTGAGGACGCGGATGACAGGCTTTTCAACCGTTTTTATCAAACTCTCATCAGCCTGTCACCCATCCACTTTGTTTAAACACGGATTTTAAAAATCCAAAACATCGCGGAGCGCCTCGTCCAGGGAGGCGGTGCCCGACCCGAGCATGGCCTCCAAGCTCTCGAGTGTGTGGTGCGAGGGGCCCACCAGGAAGGCGACCATCGCACCCACCTCGGATGCATCCACGCCCATGCGGGTCGCCCACGCGCGCTGGTACAGGCGCAGCTGAGTCACGAAGTACGCGACCTTTTCCGGCTTGGTCGTGGCGGTCACCGGGCGGCCACTCTTCCAGTCGACGACCAGGAAGCGGGGCCCATTGCCACCAACGCGCTCGAACACAGCGTCGATGCGGCCCTGGACGGAGACGCCGCCCACCTCCACCGAGAAAGCTTCCTCGATCGCGACGGCCCGGTAATCCGCCAGCTCATTCGCGACAAACGCACGGAAATTAGCGCGCAGCCGCTCCAGGCGATCGCGCTCACCGTCCGTCAGCAGGGCCTCGTCAGCTCCGTCGTCGCCGCTGGCCAACGCGGCGTCCTCACCCGCGCCCACGCCGGGGCTCGCGGTGATCTCCGAGGCCGGATCCACGCTCGCGAGGTGAAGCTCCCGCTCCACCCACGCGTGAAACACCGTGCCCAGCGCGGAGAACGAGCTGGGACGAGCCGGCATCGGCCGACGCATGTCTCGCGCGAACTCATCCGCATCCTGCAGGAGCCCCGCAACGCCCTGGTGAAGCAGTATCAGAAGATCCTGTCCATGGAGGGCGTGCGCCTGGAATTCACTCCCGAGGCCCTTGCCCG
>CALBAF010000461.1 GCA_937926415.1 uncultured Actinomyces sp. | reverse complement strand
GGGCACGTCGTCGAGCTCTTCGACGGAGGTCAGGCGGGGGTGGGTGGCCCGGTAGGAGATGATGCGCTGTGCGAGGGCCGGCCCAATGCCGGGCAGGGTCTGGAGCTCGGTCTCGGTCGCGGTGGCCAAGCGGACACAGGCCTGCGCGTCGGCGCCCGTCCCCGCAGACGCGGGAGGCGGCGACTCCCCAACGACACCAACCCGTATCTGTTCCCCATCGACGAGGATGCGGGCGAGGTTGATCGACTCCAGGTCGGCCTCGGGCGTTGCGCCTCCCGCCGCCGTGATGGCGTCGATGACTCGGGAAGAAGCTGGCAGGGTGAGCACCCCTGGGGAGGCGACCGCACCGGAGACGTAGACGACGACATCGTCGGCGCGTTCCCCTGCGGATGCGGGTGCGGACGGGCTTGCCGCGACGGACGCGGCCTCGCTCTCTTCTCCCTCAGAGGAGGATTGAGCGAGGGCTTGGGAGTGCTCGCGCGACGCTGCGTGCCTCCACACCCCCACGGCCGCAATCAGGACGATCACGGCGATCAGTGCGGCCACGGTCGGCCCTCCGGGCAGGAAGCGGGCGACGCTCGGCTCGGCGGGTTCGTCATCCTCAGTGAGGGCGCTGTCGTACACGGCTTTCGTCAGCGCCGCCATGCGCCGACAAGCCAACCATCGTGACACGTTCATGACCACACGCTAGCGCCCGCGAACAGCCACAGAAAAGCAGAAAGAGGACCCCTGTGGATAACTGCGATGCGCGCGCAGGGGTTGTGGACGAATCCCACACCCAACCCACCCCGCATAACTCGCATGGGACCGCGGTACCAAGGGATACTGTTCCGGTAACGTCGAAGTACAGTGGCGCACCGCGCCCAGAGCCGAAAGGCCACACCATGAGCGAGAACATCGAGGACCTCAAGGCGCAGCTCGCCGCGGCGGAAGCAGCCGCGAAGGCCGCCGAGGCAGAGGCCGCCCGCGCAAAGGCCGAAGCTCTGCGTCTCCAGCTTGAAGCACAGGGAAGCTCAGCCGCGGACGCACCTGCCGCCACCG
>CALBAF010000460.1 GCA_937926415.1 uncultured Actinomyces sp. | reverse complement strand
ACGCCGCCGTGTGCGAATCTGTGCCCGCCGCACGCCGCTGCGCCGCCGCCAACAACGCGAACCTGCTCGCCATGGGCGCCTTCTACGTCGCCCCGCGCACCGCGATGGCCATGGCCGACGCGTTCCTCGAGTCGTCGCTCGGATCCGGGTACGAGGACTGGGACGGCTTCTACGAGTACCACCGCATCGGGTACGACGAATGCGAAAACTTCGACTACGAGGCCTACAAAGCCAACGGGTTTGAGGTCGTTGACCCGGGGTTTGCTGCGCTCGCCGAGCAGCCCAAGGGGTTGGCGTACTGAGGTGATGCCGTGACAGAGGTGGGGGCTCCCGTTTGGGGGTCCCCGCCTCTGTTAGTATGCGACTTTTTAACCCTGCGCGACCTCAGCCCGGATGAGGGGGATCGGGTAGGCCGCCGCCGAGATGGGGGAGAGGAATGAGTCCGTAATACCGGCCGTGAATGCGTCGATGCCGAGGACCTTGTACAGGGCGTTGCGGCCGAACTTCGTCGAATCCGCGACGAAGTAGGCGGTCGACGCGATCGAGCGGACCTTCTGCTGCAGCTCAATCGAGTATCCGGACGACGCGTAAATGCCGTCCTCCATCACCGAATTCGCGCCGAAAACGGCCGTGTTCACGCGGATGTGGTCCAGCTGGTCGATCGCGGTGGGCCCCCACATGTGGGTCCGGTTCGGCAGCAGCTCGCCGCCCACGAACACCAGGTTGAGCGACGGCTTCTTCAGGATCTCAAGGCCCACCAGCAGGTCGTGCGTCACCACGGTCACGCGGCGCGCATCGAGGGCCCGAGCCACCTCGAGGCACGTCGACCCCGAATCGATGAACACGGACTGGCCGTCGAGGATGCGCTCCGCCATGGCCGGGCCGATCGCGCGCTTCTCTGCGCGGTTCGGGGAATCCTGCAGGAACTCCTCGGTGTCCTCGTCCTGGGGGATCGGGATCGCGCCACCGTGGGTGCGGCGCACGAGGCCGGCCTCGGCCAGGTGCTCCAGGTCCCTGCGGATGGTTGACACATTGACGTCGAGAGCCTCTGCCAACGAGGACACGGTCTCGAATCCTGTTGCCTCAATCATGGAGACAATGGTGTCTTGCCGGGTCACGATGGTTCCTTCTGCTGGCTATGGTCTACGCGGGGTGCGACGAGGGGGACAGATGATGCCTGCAATAGTGCATCGTGATCGCCGCCCGCTTGACACTGTACCGAACTTTCGGCGCGAATGTGCGCGATACCGCGCAACGAGGGCATTTGCCTAAATCACCAGTCCACAGGGGCGTTTTTCGCTCAGCATTTGCGTATAACCGTGCGTTGAGCTGCGCGCCCATGAGCAGTTATCAGCAAATCAAGCCGCCTTAAATGCGCGAAAGCGAGTTGCTATTGCGCGATACCGCGTGTAATGTAAGTGATTGCGACGCGGGTCACGCCATGATGCGTGCGTCATCGCAGGAGATGGCGAACCCGGAACGTCCGACAACTAGATCACGAGGAAGTGACGACATGAAGATCGGAAGACTGACGGCGGCATCGGTGTCCATTGCATCGATGCTTGCTCTGACTGCCTGCTCGACCGTCGGAGGGACGACAGGCGACAACTCCTCATCAAACACCGGCTCGGCCGCAGGCGATTCCGGCAAGACGATGGTCACCGTCGTCAAGGTCAAGGGCATCGCATGGTTTGATCGCATGGACGTGGGCGTCAAGGAATGGGGCGCCGAGAACGGATACGACACGCGAACGGAGGGTGGAACCGACGTTGCGCCGGAAAAGCAGATCCAGATCATCCAGGATCTGATCGCGCAGAAGCCGGTCGCCATCACCGTCGTCCCCAACTCTCCCGAGGCCCTCTCCGCCGTCCTTGAACAGGCGCGCGCACAGGGCATCAAGGTGGTCTCTCACGAGGCGACCGGCATCAAGAACGTTGACGTGGACATCGAGGCATTCGACAACGCGTCCTACGGTGTCGACATCATGAAGAACATCGGGGAGTGCACGGGCGGCACCGGCAAGTACGTGCAGTTCGTCGGTGGTCTGACAGCCAAGACCCACATGGAATGGGTCGAGGCCGCCTACGACTACCAGGTGAAGAACTTCCCCGGCATGGAGCGCGTCGAGACGCCCATCGAGTCGACCGACAACGAAACCGCGGCCTACGAAAAGGCCAAGGAAGTCCTCGGCAAGTACCCGGACATCAAGGCATTCCAGGGCTCCGCCGGTAACGACGTGCCCGGTATCGCCCGCGCAATCGAAGAGGCCGGCCTGTCCGATCAGGTCTGCGTCATGGGCACCTCGATCCCCTCGGCCTCCGCGAAGTACCTGGCCACCGGATCCATCGACAAGATCTTCTTCTGGGATCCCGCCCTCGCCGGTAAGGCCCAGCTGCAGATCGCGAAGATCCTCGCTGACGGCGGCACCATCACCGAAGGCATGGATCTCGGTATCGAGGGTTACAACAACCTCCACAAGCTCGACGGCTACGACAACGTCTGGGTCGGCAACGCCCAGATCGCTGCGGACGCCGAGCAAGCGAAGAACTACGACTTCTGATCACGCAGCCCCGGCCTCGTGACACATCGGCATGAGGCCGGGGCGGGCGTCCCACGACAGCGCAGTCCATAAGACACTCGAAGGAGAGCACATGCGCAGCAATGTGGATGAAGCACCGCGCCCCCACGGAGAGGGCGTCAGCGTGCAGGAGAACCCCTTTCTAGAGGTTCGGGATATCGTCAAGAACTTCGGCGGTGTTCGCGCCCTCGATGGCGTCAACATGGCCGTCTGGCCGGGTGAAGTGCTGTGCCTGGCCGGCGAGAATGGCTGCGGAAAGTCCACTCTCATCAAAGTTATCTCCGGAGTGCACACGCCCGACGCGGGAAGCATCCTCATCGACGGTCACGCCGTCGCCTCGCTGACGCCGCTCAGCGCCATGGATGCCGGCATCCAGGTCATCTACCAGGACTTCAGCCTGTTCTCGAACCTGACGGTCGCCGAGAACATCATGATGACCTCGTCGGTCACAGAGAAGAAGAAGTTCTTCAGCTCCACGAGCGCGAAACAGCAGGCCGCGCAGATCGTCGAGCGTCTCGGCGTCCCGCTCCCGCTTGACGCCGACGTCGAACAGCTCTCCGTCGCAGACAAGCAGCTCACCGCCATCTGCCGCGCCCTGGCCGGCAACGCGAAGCTCCTCATCATGGACGAGCCGACGACCGCTCTCACCCAGCGTGAGGTCGCGCGTCTGTTCATCGTCGTCGAAAAGCTGAGTGCGCAGGGCGTCGCCCTCATCTTCGTGTCGCACAAACTCGACGAGGTCATGGCGATTTCGCAGCGCGTCACCATCATGCGCTCGGGACGCAACGTCATCGATTCGCCGGTCGAAGACCTCGACCGCGAGAAGATCACGCACTACATGACCGGCAAGGAACTCGACCAGAGCCGACGCGTCCCGCCCCTCGCTGCGGACGCCGAGGAGCGCCTGCGCGTCGAATCCCTCACCTCACAGGGAGGCTTCGAGGACGTCAGTTTCTCCGTGAAGAAGGGCGAAATCCTCGGCATCACCGGGCTCCTCGGATCCGGCCGTACCGAAATCGCCCAGGCCCTCTTCGGCCTCCTGCCCATCGACTCCGGACGCGTCTACATCGACGGCGAGCACGTCGAGGTGGGCTCCATCGGACAGGCCATCAAAGCCCACATTGGATACGTCCCCGAAGACCGACTTACCGAGGGCCTCTTCCTTGACAAGTCGATCGCTGACAACGTCATCGCCGCGTCCATCGACCACCACACTTCGAAACTCAACACGCTGCGCAAAGACAAGATCCGCCAAACCATCGCCCACTACTTCGAGTCGCTGCGCATCAAAGCCCCCGATGTCCTCGCCCCCGTGCGATCCCTCTCCGGCGGCAACGCCCAGCGCGTCGTCCTCGCGAAGTGGCTCGCGCGCAACCCCAAGGTCCTCATCCTCAACGGCCCCACAGTTGGCGTCGACGTCGGCTCCAAAGCCGAGATCCTCGACATCCTGCGCGAACAAGCGGAAGCCGGTATGGCCATCGTCATCATCTCCGACGACGCGCCGGAACTCGTCTCCTGCTGCCATCGAGTGCTCATCACCAAGGGCGGCCACATCGCCGCCGAACTGGCCGGCGAGGACGTCGATGCTCGAACGATTAGAAAGATGGTCGTGTCATGAACATGAATACCGTCGCACGGCGCGTCCTGCGCTGGATCTGGGGACCCAACCGTGAAGGAATCGTCCTCTCCGTCCTGGTCCTCCTGACCATCATCATGTCCGCGATCAGCCCCGCGTTCTTCACGGTCTCGACGCTCTTCTCCCTCCTGCGTTCCTCCATCGTCCCGATGATCTACGCCCTCGGCGTCCTCCTCGTCATCATCTCCGGCGGCATCGACGTCTCCTTCGCGGCCATCGCCTCGTTCGCCTCCTACGCAACGATCGTGTTCCAGCTGAGCCGAGGAATCAACATCGGCCTCGTCGGATCCTTCGCGATGGCGCTAGCCATCGGAGCGCTCCTCGGCCTGCTCAACGGCTACCTGATCTCCAGGTTCAAGCTCCCGACCCTCATCGTCACGCTCGGCACCCAGGGAATCTTCCAAGGCTTCCTCCTGGCGTACATCGGCTCGAAGTACATCGCCCAGCTGCCCGAGGGCATGGCGTCCGCCTCCACCGCGAACCTCGTCTCCGTCGAAACATCGACGGGCGTCGCGCTGCTGCACTCCATGATCATCCCGGCCATCATCCTCGCGATCGTCATCGCGCTGGTACTCAGCCGGACCATGTTTGGGCGCGCAATCTACGCGATCGGAGGCGACACCGAATCCGCCCACCGAGCCGGCATCAACGTCAAACGCACCCAAATCTGGGTGTACGTCATCGCCGGAACCCTCGCCGCAACCGCAGGCATGGTCTACATGATCCTCGGCAGGTCCGCCAACCCCCAGGAACTCGTCGGCCACGAGCTCGACATCATCGCCGCCGTCGTTCTCGGAGGCGCGTCGATCTTTGGCGGACGCGGATCCGTGCGCGGAACGATCCTCGGTGTGCTGCTCGTCCAGCTCATCAACAACTCGCTGATCCTCATCGGCGTCCCCAGCGCCTGGCAGCGCGCCGCCGTCGGCCTGCTCCTCGTCGCCGGTGTCGGCATCCAAGCGCTCGCCGCAAAGCGCAGCACGCGAACGCTGCGCGCCAAGAGCGCCCAGGCCGACCACAGCAACGCCGTCCCCCAAGCCGTCGAAGGATGAGTCCCATGAACAACACACTCCGCGACACAAACTCCCGGATTGATGGCTTCAGCGCCTCGCTCCTCTCCCGGCTACGCCGCGACCGGTCGATCGCCCGCATGGTTCTCATCCTCCTCGTGGCCATCGGAATCTTCTCGATCCTCTCCCCGAGCGTGTTCCTCACGGGCCTCAACCTGCAAAACATGCTGCTCGCCGTCGCAGAAATCGGCATCCTCTCCATCGCCATGATGATCTCGATGGTCACCGGCGGCATCGACCTGTCGCTCGTCGCCATCGCGAACCTCTGCGCGATCACCGTGTCGACCCTGTATACCTCAAGCGCGCTGGGCGGAACCGAACAATGGGGCCCCGTCATCATCCTCATCGGGCTGGGGGTTGGACTCCTGTGCGGCCTCGTCAACGGTGTCCTCATCGCCTACGTCGGCGTCACCCCGATCCTCGCCACGCTCGGCACCATGCAGATCTTCAACGGCCTCGCAGTCGTGTGGACGGGCGGCAAAACCCTCTACGGATCCCCCGAGGCGCTGACGGCGTTCGGCAAGACCGCAGTCGCAGGCGTTCCCCTCCTCTTCATTGTCTTCGGACTCGTCGCCCTCCTCGTCGGATTTATCCTCAACCGCTCCCCGCTGGGACTGTCCCTCTCCCTCGAAGGATCCAACGGGACGGCCGCACGGTTCTCGGGAATTCGTTCCTCCCGAATCCTGATGAGCTCCTACCTGCTCACCGGATTCCTCGGCTCCCTCACGGGCATCGTGTTCATCGCACGAAACCCCACGGCCTCAGCGGACTACGGTGCCTCCTACGTGCTGCTCGTCATCGTCATCGCCGTCCTCGGCGGGACCAACCCGAACGGCGGTTTCGCCACTGTCGGCGGCGTATTCCTGGCGGCCCTCACCCTCCAGGTCGTCCAAAGCGGCTTCACCTCCATGCGCCTGTCCGCCTTCCAGTACGCGATCGCCCAGGGCGTCATCCTCATCGGCGTCCTCGTCCTCGACTGCGTCGACTGGAAAGACGTTCGAACACGCCTGACATCAACGTTCAGGCGCCCACAACCAGCAGCCGCCCTCAATAGCGGCGCAACAGAAAGGAAATGATCATGAAGAAGATCATTAACAACCCCGACCAGTTCGTCGATGAGATGGTTGAGGGCATTCTCCTGGCACACCCCGATCAGGTCCGTACCCCCGGAGACGACAGGCGCGTCCTCGTCCGCGCCGACAGCCCCGCACCCGGCCGGGTCGGCATTGTCACCGGCGGCGGCTCCGGTCACCTCCCCCTCTTCAAGGGCTACGTCGGCAAGGGGCTGTGCTCCGGCGTCGCCATCGGTAACGTGTTCTCCTCCCCGTCCGTGCAGCAGTGCGCCGACGCCGCCAAGGCCGTCGAAGGCGGAGCGGGCGTGCTCTTCCTCTACGGCAACTACGGTGGCGACGTCTTCAACTTCGACCTGGCCGTCGACCTCCTCGAACTCGACGGCATCGAGACGCGCACCGTCCTCGGCTGCGACGACGTTGCCTCCCAGCCCAAGGAACGCGCCAAGGACCGTCGCGGCGTCGCCGGCATCTTCTTCGCCTACAAGGCCGCGGGCGCTGCCGCCGAGCGCGGCGACAGCCTCGACGAGGTAGCCGCTGTCGCGCAGAAGGTCGTCGACAACACGGCCACCATGGGCGTCGGCTTGTCCCCGACGATCCTCCCGACCACGGGTGCCGCATCCTTCGACCTGCCCGAAGGGGAAATGGAAATCGGCATCGGCATCCACGGTGAACCCGGCATCCACCGCGGCCCCCTCGGAACCGCCGACGAGATCGCGGACCAGATCCTCGACTCCGTCATCCCCGACCTGGGACTGGCTGAGGGTGATCGTGTCGCCGTCCTCGTCAACGGCCTCGGCGCCACGCCCCTCGAAGAGCTCTACCTGCTCTACCGCCGCACCCACCAGAGGCTCATGGACCTCGGAGTCGTCATCGAACGCCGCTACATCGGCGAATACGCGACGTCCCTCGAAATGGCCGGCGCCTCGATCTCGCTGCTCAAGGTCGACGACGAGCTCCTCGAGCTCCTCGAC
The DNA here is from genome assembly GCA_937926415.1 of uncultured Actinomyces sp. Lineage (GTDB taxonomy): Bacteria > Actinomycetota > Actinomycetes > Actinomycetales > Actinomycetaceae > Pauljensenia. Next base: position 324 of record CALBAF010000460.1, on the reverse strand, counting down.
GCCCCCGCCGAGTCCCCGTTCTTCAGGGAGGCATGACAATGCGTTCACCCGAACTCATCCAGCGCATTCAGGATTCGATGACGCTGCTCATCGAATCATCGGATGAACTGCGCGACCTCGACCAGGTCCTCGGCGACGGCGACCTCGGCATCACGATCTCCGCAGGAGCCCGCGCGGTCATTGAAGCGCTTAAGGACATGCCGACCGAGCCCGAACCCGCACCCTCCGATGTCGCGCGCGCCTGCGCGAAGGCGTTCGCCAACGCCAACCCGTCAACGATGGCGGCGCTGGTCGCCGGCGGCCTCCTCGCCGGGTCCAAAGTGT
>CALBAF010000459.1 GCA_937926415.1 uncultured Actinomyces sp. | reverse complement strand
TGGGTCCGCTGCGAGGGGTGTCAGGCGGCGAGGGTGACGGGGCGGGTGACGCGCACGCGCACGGAGGGGGTGGAGTTGAAGCGGTAGCCTTCGCCGCGGACCGTGGAGATGAGGTCGGGCAGGATGGAGAGCTTCTTGCGCAGGCGTCGGATGTGGGCGTCCACGGTGCGGGAGTCCGAGCCGAGTTCCGAGTCGGCCCACACGGAGGCGAAGAGTTCGTCGCGGGTGACGGAGCGGTCGGCGTTGGATGCCAGGTGGGCCAGGAGGTCGTGTTCCTTGGCGGAGAGGCCGGCGTCGCGTCCGTCGAGGGTGACTTGGCCGCGGTCGATGTCAATGTCGATGCGGGAGGAGCTGAGTCGCAGGCCGGCCAGAACGTCGAGGAATTCCTCGTAGGAGGTGGGGGTGTCGTTGGCGGCGCGGACGGAGGCTGCAGGGGTGTTGACGAGGGTCATGGGTGTATCCGATTCTTCGGGGCCGCACTCCCACTATCGACGTGGGTATATCACTGCGGCGGTGATTGACAGGGGTATCTGGGGCGTCAATCACATACACATTCGCGACATCATGCCACCGCAGGGGCAGCACATGGGGTTCGCGAAGGTCGTCATGGCATTAAGTCTGTCGGACGACTTCCGTCCGAGCAACACGGTGTCCGCACAATGAGACTGTGTAACAGCGCGTGTTCGCAGGGCGGACGGCCTGTAACCACCGCCTACCACGCTAACGATAGCCATTAAGCGCTGGAATATCAACGATAATGCCCTAACTTGCGCAGTGCGATCCCACGGCCCTATCCACTGTCACATGCTGACGCTGTCACATTCATGGACGCAGATGCCCGTTCATCCCCGACGCATTCGCACGCCCGCACAGACGCAAACGGTGAGGGGCGGGACCCATCGGGCCCGCCCCTCACCTATCGCCTAGAGGAACGCTCAGTTCTCCAGGCCGCGCTGGGAACGCACTTGCCGAGTAGCGGAGACAAGGTTGTCCAGCGACGCCTTCGTTTCCTCGTAGCCACGGGTCTTCAGACCGCAGTCGGGGTTGACCCACAGGCGCGAGACCGGGACAGCGTCGGCTGCCAGACCGATGAGCTCGGCGAGCTCCTCGGTGCTGGGGACGCGGGGGGCGTGGATGTCCCACACGCCGGGACCGATGCCGTGGTCGAAGCCGGCCTCGGCGAGCTCGGGGACGACCTCCATCTTGGAGCGCGCCGCCTCGATCGAGGTGACGTCCGCGTCCAGGCCCTTGATGGCGTCGATGATCTGGCCGAACTCGGAGTAGCACAGGTGCGTGTGGATCTGGGTGTCCGGGCGCACCGAGGAGGTGGCCAGGCGGAAGGATCCCACGGACCAGTCCAGGTAGTCGGCGTGGCGGTCGGCGTCCAGGGGCAGGAGTTCACGCAGGGCGGGCTCGTCGACCTGGATCGCGGCGATACCGGCGGCCTCGAGGTCGGAGACCTCGTCACGCAGGGCCAGGCCGATCTGGTCGGCAATGTCGCCGAGCGGCAGGTCGTTGCGCGGGAAGGACCACGCGATGATCGTGACGGGGCCGGTAAGCATGCCCTTGACGGGCTTGTCCGACAGGGACTGGGCGTAGCTGGTCCATCCCACGGTCATGGGCGCGGGACGCGAGACGTCGCCCCACAGGACGGAGGGACGCGTGCAGCGCGAGCCGTAGGACTGCACCCAGCCGTTGCGCGTGGCCGCGAAGCCGTCGAGCAGCTCGGCGAAGTACTGAACCATGTCGTTACGCTCGGCCTCGCCGTGGACGAGCATGTCGAGTCCCAGCTCCTCCTGGAGGGTGATGACCGAGGCGATCTCCTCGCGCATGCGGGCCTCGTAGTCCGCGTCGGAGAGTTCGCCGCGCGCGTTGGCGGCGCGGGCCTTGCGGATCTCGGTGGTCTGCGGGAACGAACCGATCGTCGTGGTGGGCAGCGGGGGCAGGTGCAGGCGCTCAGCCTGGGCTGCCTCGCGCTCCAGGTAGGGTTCGCGGGTGCGGTCGGCGTCG
>CALBAF010000458.1 GCA_937926415.1 uncultured Actinomyces sp. | reverse complement strand
ATTCGAACCAGTAACCGTCCGATTAACAGTCGGATGCTCTGCCGTTGAGCTACGCAGGATTGCGACAAGAGAAGATAGTAGCAGAGACTATTCGGAACTGGCAAGCCAGATACGGGGCTTCAGCTATGCTGCGTGTCACTGACATCCAACTCCCTTGTCTGGAGTGCTCACTCCCATGTGGGATTCTCGATGTCTACCCCTTGCGGCCTCGCGACATGCTCGATCGCGTCAGCAATCCAGGTCCGCACCGCATCATACGCAGCACTGGCTCGACAGGACACGCAAGACCCAGGGATGAGGATTCGGCAGCACTGGGCGCGACGCAATTCGCCCAACATGTGGCATTTCAGGCCCTTCGCGCGAAAAAGCTCGCCCAGCAAGCGCACGCCAGCGGCGTTTTCGCGAAAAAACTCGCCCAGCAAGCTCAAATGCAGCGAAATTTGGGGTTTTGGCGCGCTGGGCGAACACTCTCGCGTTTACGACCAATGCAAGCCGAGCAGGGCGAACTTTTTCGCGCACAACCCACGGCGACGTAGCGATGTTGAAACCACTGACACCTCTGCGTGCCGACCATCAACGCCCTCTGAAACCGGTCAAGTCCTGTGGAGTGGTGTAATCGTTTTGTGTCCTTCGGAGTGGGTTATGCGCTGAGTTGGAGTGGGGTGTCCTCCTGCCCGGTGGGTTGGGGTGTGAGTCGTGATTTGGTGAGGATGTCGAGGCTGAGGTAGCGTCGGCCTTCGGCCCATTCGTCGTTTTGTTCGGCGAGGACGGCTCCGACTAGGCGGATGATTGCTTGGCGGTTGGGGAAGATTCCCACGGAGTCGGTGCGTCGGCGGATTTCACGGTTGAGGCGTTCGTTGGGGTTGTTGGACCAGATCTGGGTCCATACCCCGGTGGGGAAGGACGCGAACGCGAGGACGTCTGCCCGGGCTTGATCGAGGTGATCACACACGGTGGGGAGCTTGTCGTGCACGTAGTCCAAGAGCCGGTCGTATTGCGCGTTGACCGATGCGGCGTCGGGCTGGTCGTACACCGAGTGCAGCATCGCTTTGATGGCGGGCCAGAGCGCTTTGGGGGTGACTGACATGAGATTAGCGGCGTAGTGGGTGCGGCATCGTTGCCAGGTGGCTCCGGGCAGGTTGGCGGCGATGGCTTCAACCAGGCCCAGATGGGCGTCACTGGTCACCAGGCGCACGCCGGAAAGGCCTCGGGCGACCAGGTCAGCGAAGAACTCGTTCCAGGCCGGGCCGGTTTCGCTGGTGGATGTGCGTACGCCCAGTACTTCGCGGTGTCCGTCATTGTTGACTCCGGTGGCAACCAGGACCGCGCACGAGACGACGCGTCCTCCTTCGCGTACTTTCATGGTGAGCGCGTCAGCGGCGACGAAGGTGAACGGCCCGGCATCGTGGAGGGGACGGTTGCGGAACTGATCCACGTGTTCGTCTAGGTCTGTTGCCATACGTGAGACCTGGGACTTGGACAGTCCTGTGATCCCCAGGGTTTTGACGAGCTTGTCCATGCGCCGTGTCGACACTCCTGCTAGGTAGCAGTCAGCGACCACTGTGATCAAGGCGCTTTCGGAGCGTTTGCGGCGTTGCAGCAACCATTCTGGGAAGTAGGTGCCTGAGCGCAGTTTGGGGATCGCCACGTCAATGGTGCCGACCCTGGTGTCCAGGGGCCGGTGGCGATACCCGTTGCGCTGGGTGTGACGCTGCGGATCTTGTTGGCCCCACTGGGCCCCGCACGCTGTGTCAGCGTCCGCTGAGAGTAACGCGTTAATGACGTGCTGGAGCAAGGAACGCATCAGATCTGGGGATGCCTGGGATAACGCCTGGCCAAGCATGCCAGCAGGGTCGATAATATGAGGAGCGGTCATCGTTGTGCCTCCAAATCGTTTCGAGTCAGAAGTAGAGAGCTTTCTCGAAGGATCACACGGTGACCGCACCCATATCAAACGAGCCGACCACCCACGGTTACACCACTATGCGGGACGCTACTCACTACTCCTGGCGTTAAGCCATCAGATCGGCGAGGATAAATGCACGATCTTCACCCAAGATATCTCCCAGCGGAACTATATCGATGCCCTCCGAGACGTTAGTCGTGTCCCGCATTGCGGTGTCCGCCGTGATTCCCCGCTTTCCATGGACGATTTCATTGATACGCCGGGGCGGAACACCGATCGGCACGGCAAGCTTGTGCTGCGTAATTCCAAAGCCCTCGATGAAGTCCTCCATGAGAACTTCGCCCGGGTGAATCGGAGCAATTTTAGTGATAGTCAACGATCTCAACCCCTTCTGGACCAGCTTCGCCCCACCTGAAGCAGATACGCCACTGATCGTTGATTCGAATACTGTACTGTCCCGCACTCCCATCCCTCTGAGCACCCACAGGCAGCAAGCCGCGCCCCCTCAGGAACGCTCAATCGACAGAGAAAGGCCGTCACCCACGAAGCAACGCCCTGCATAAGGAGCCGAGGCTACTGTCCCTCACCTCCATCAGAACTGACGCTCCGCAGTTCACGCCCGCGCGCGAGTTCCCATTTCCGCGATGCGGCATCGACGAAGGACACACGGGTGATCATTTCTCCAGCTTTTCCCTTTGTCATCATATTCAGTTTCATATGAGCAACCTCCTGGTCAATGACCGAGCCCCAGTTGTACGTGGGGTGAGCGGGGATGACAAACTTCCCCGGCGGGAGCACGGCAAGGTCTAACGGCGGGTTGTCGCGGCTCTTATCAGCTTTCTGGCTCTCCACGCGAATGTCGTAAATGGGTGCATCCGAACCATTCACCACCAGGATCGCGTACCGCTCCTCCTGGGGAGCATCAGGACATTGAACGCCGACAACTGCCACATGCTCGGCCTGCCGACGCTCAGCCTCAACCTCACGCTCCCGATCACGCTTATGCTCGAGCTTCACCACTTTCTCGCTCACCTTCCATGAACCATACGCAGCACTAACGGCAAGCAGCCCACCGACGGCTCCCACCCAGTCAGCAAGTGTTCCTACGTCCATCTACTGTCCTCCTTGACATCTATTCCGAACCCGACGAGGTCGCCATCGATCCCGTTAGACGGCACACGCCGCAGGCCACCGAAACCACAGCACGGTGTCAGGCCATTCATGAACGGTTTACAGGGATGCCATCACTTTTGTCAAACAGGCACATCTGAGGGCGACGACTGGACACCTCACCCCTGAACACACCACAACAGCAAAGCCGGGCCACGCCCTCGCGCGACCCGGCCACTGCCTCGTAGAAGAAAACTCAGACGTTGAAGCGGAACTCCACCACGTCCCCGTCTTCCATCACGTAGTCCTTGCCTTCCATGCGCCCCCACCGTCGGGGACGTGCCCTTGCCTTTGAGGATACGCTCAGAAACGAGACGAAACACCAAGAATGCTGCGCAACCATCACACACATCCTCCCACCCGAATTCCCATAACCGCACGAATGTGCACACCCAGCCCCGGCCTCGTCGGAGATTTTCTGAGAGACGGTTCGCTACCTCGGGCACTGAGTCGGCCCAATCCCATCCAGCTGTGTGCGGATCTCATCGAAAGCCCGATCCAAATCCAGTGTTCACGCGGCTATCTGGTTGCCACTCGTGCGGTAGGTAAAGCCGGGCTGCCCTTTCTCGTCAGTAGCCGTATTGAGGAGGATTCCTAAGGCCACGATACGCTCCCCAGCACGCCCAGGATGAGCACCGCACATCTGCGCTTCGCTTGGAACAGCTGATGATCTTTCCAGCCAAGTCGCGCGATAACGGCTTGGCCGATCGCTTCCTTCCATAGGGGCGCGTACGCCTCCCAGAAACAACGACAATCCCTGGCTGCGGCTTCGAGCGTGGAAACAACGTACCCGATGAAGAACCGCTCAGAGCGCTCAACAATTTCGGCGCCAGCAAAAAGAAAGCACACTACCTCAAGACAATTGCAGGCTCGCAAGTCTCTTGAAGACTATTCATTCTTCCCTCATCTCCCGGACTGCTCCCCGCGGGCTGACTGAAGCTCCAACGCGTTCAATTCATTGACCGACCAGTATTCCAGACGCGCAGGCGAGCGCCCCCATCCCCGTGCAGTGGGATGAGGGCGCTCACTCTTTGCCTCAGCAAGCTGTTAACAGCCGCTGCGGCCCCGCGACATCACAGATCGTCGCGACGGCGACGCTTCATCGCGATAAGGACACCACCGGCCCCTACCAGCAAGGAAACGACAATGGCGACCACCACGACGCTCGAAGCGCCTGTCTTGGCCAGCGGCTTGGCGGGAAGCTTCGGCGTCGGCACCGGCGTGTACGTGTTCGTCGCCTTCACGGCAACCACCACGTCCTTGTCAGTGATGGTGACCTTACCGTCATTGGATAGCTCAGACGCAACCGTGTAACCGTCGCGGTTTGCCGTCTGAGCGCGCTCACTCAGCGTGCATGCTGTGCCCGTAGGCACTCGCGGACCCTCCACGGTCGTGCCATCACCCGGAACGTCAAGGTGACCCTCGGTGCCATCCGCACACACGTAGTCGAAAACGAACGTGTCCTGCACGAAATAATCCTGACCGCCCACAACCGCCTTCGCGACTGAGAACGAGCCACGATCACGCACGTAGGTGTTGGTGGCAGCAACCTTGACGGTAGCGCTGTCCATCACGTCGAAGACCGCGGTACCGTTGTTCACACCGTTGGCAGAGCCGTCAACTGTGAGAACAGTGCTCAGGCTGGCACCATTGATCGTGGCATCACGTTCGGAGACGGAGCACGAACCGACGGGGACATCAGAGACAGCGTGGTTCTCGCCGCCCTTGATATCTACCGTTCCCTTCACCTGGGCGACGCCGGAGGTCGGCGCGCACGTGTAGTCGAAGGTGAAACGCGCGTCCTTGGCTAGTTCGGCTCCGTCACCGTCCACGGTCTTGGAGATCACGAAACCACCCTTGAGAGGCGTATAGGTGTTAGTCACCGTCACCTCAGGGTTCGGGGTCGCAGTCGCCACGGTTACCTGGCCTGTGGAGTATGCCGTGGCCACGGCGTATCCTGCGCGCTGCGCGGTGTCGGCGTTCTCCTTGATGGTGCAGGAAGTACCGAAGGGAAGGGAGGGGCTCTGGACCGCGGTGCCGTTACCCGTCAGCGTCAGGGTGCCAGCCTTTTGTTCCTCAGTGAGCGCCACCGAGCCGTGCGTGCACGCGTACTGCACGGTGAAGTTATTGTCGGCACCAGTAAAGGCAGCACCCTTAGTGACCTTCTTCACCGAGAAGGAACCCTTGTTGCGCGTGTAGGTGTTCGTGAAGGTGGCGGCGACCGTCGGTTCGCTAACCAGGCCGATCGTCACGTTCTGGGCGTCATGGCCCACTGGGTCGAGGGTGTAGCCGTCGATGCCGGCCCCTTCGGTGTCTTCAGTAACCACACAGGTGGTGCCGACCGGGAACTTTTCAGGGCTGGACACGGGGGTCGAGTTACCCAAGACATCCGTGATCTGTCCCTTTTTCTCGGTCTTGTCCGGGAGGGTGCACGTGTACGTGAAGGAGTACTTTTTCGCGTCCGCCCCCTCGGCGCCGCTGGCTGTCTTGATCACTTGGAATCCATTGTCGGCAGCTCCGACGGTATTCAACAGGTCGACCTTCGTGGTCTTCTGGTCTTCGATCGTCAGGCTCGTGCCAGCACCGGCACCGATGGTGAACTTCGGGTCCTTCCACACGTAGCCGGCAGGCAGAGTGGGGTTGGCCGTCGAGGTGTCCTCACGCAGGTTGGTGATCGTCGTACCCATTGGGAACGGTGTAGCGAAGCTAGTCTCCTGGCCCCGCTTGACAACCATCGTGGCCGTGCCGGTGCGCTTGTCAGAATTGAGCGTGCTGCTCTGGTCTTCGTTCGTAGGCGGCGTCCATTTCGGGTAGTTGTCTACCGTGGTGCCCGCAGGAAGCTCATAGTCGAAGGTCACCTTGAAGCTGACGTCTGCATCTACGTATTGGACATAGTCGGAGGCGATCGTCTTTATGACACTGAAGGTACCCTCACCTTGCCGCATCTCAACCTCGACGGACCCCGCCACAGTGAAATTCGTAGTCTTCTTCCATCTAAACTTGGTTCCTTCAACCAAAATACTGTTGGTGTAGTCGGTTCCCGGAAGCGCCGTCCCGCCGACGAAGAGAGTCTTGTAGGAGATTGAATAGTTCGTCTTTGCCCTGAAAGGGCCCTTGGCTACGATGGTAATCGGAGTCGTTCCATCGGCTGCCATCTGCTCGCACTCACCAGTGACCTCGAAGGTCCCCTGCGCACCGGTCGTTGCCCCTGCCTCCGGTCCTTTGTCCAGGAGGACCCATTGCGAGGGGTTTTCCTCAGATTCGATGGCAGTGAGGTGGATCGACGTCATCGGGCAAGTCATGCCCGCGCCGAGCGTATCCTTGAAGGTGATGGTCTGTTCCGTCTGGCCATCGAAGGTCACGCCGAGCGCTTTCATGAAGGTCGGCCCACCAAAGTTGAAGTACCAGTTCGTCTCAGTGTCCCCTTCCTTCATTACTCCGAAGTAGCTCTTGTAGAACTGTATGTCCGGACGGTAGGAACTTGTGGGCTTGGGAATGCCGCCAGTCCCCGGGAGATCAACGTTGACGGTCTTGTCACGGTTGATGATGAAGGGCAGCTCTTCCTTGCTCGTGTGCGAAACGACACCGAGCTGAAACTTTCCGGTCCCTCGGATGTCCTTGTTTCCAGCCTGGACCAGCGGCGTGATCCCAGCGTCGAACGCGCAAGTCAGAGTGTCGCCTGCGACGGTACACTGACCCACCGTCTGATCGCCGTACTTCATGGGTACCGCAAAAGTCGAGTGGAACTTGAACTCCGCAGGCAAGCCGATTGCGAAGGAGTCACCCTCCTTCGGCGTTATTTTCGAGGCATCCCAGTTGAATGTGAGCAGCGTCAGGCCCTTCACGTAGAGCTCACCGCTCTGCTCCTCGTTGGCAGCATTCACCTTGGTCAGGCTCAGGTCGGTCACCTCGATCTGAGGGTTGACAGCGGCCACTGCTGGCACTGCCAGCCCGTGGGCCACCATAGCCAGGGCCACCAGGAGGGTGACGGCAACGCCGGTCAGCCTCGATCTCACTGCCTTCAGTAGCAGGCTGCTTTTCGATGTCTGCATGCTCAGACCTTCCACGTTGAAGATGGGATACGAAAACGACGGATGAAGGACATGGCGAAAAGCCGAATCCTCACGGATATTTACAAAGAAATCCTACCGCACCTGTTGGACACATTTTGACATAGTTACAGCACAAGTGTGTGTGAGATCACGAAAACCACTCACTTGAGCACCGTTAGCCCCAAAGGCGCTAGGTCTTTGACCTGCTTTTTTACTGCTGCAGGCTCGCAAACGTCCAGTTGGCTGGGATCTACGGCCGCTGCATCCCGCTTTCCCTTCAACTTTGTCACCGAAGGCAAGTCTGAACATCAGGAAATACTTACATGCTGAACCGAAACTCCACCGAGTTCAAATCACCAACAGCTACCCTGGGTATGTCGGTGCCGCGAATGACATAGGCGGGTACATCCGAGACTGAATTCGGAGTCTCGCTACCCCACCCACCCCCAATGTGGTAGGAAACGAGACCACCAAACCTGACAGTCATGATCCGAGAACCCCGTTGATCGCCGCGTCGACCTTGGCGCGAAGAGCGTCAGAGTCGTCGCTGAGTTGTGGAACTCCCCATGTAGTCGTTGCAGGTCGCTCACATATTCGGCGCCTGCTTCGTCGACGACGACACTACCGCTGTAGCGGCAAGGGTAGAGGCTCCAGCCCTGGTCCTGGATATCGGAGCGGGTGGCGATCTTGCACCGGCTACCAACGTCGATACACTGTCCGCCAGCCACCATCACATCGACGGTGTCTAACGCGATAAGCTGCTGACGGATCTCGTTCTCAGACTATTCCGCGTCGCCCTCAAGCTGGGTGGGTAGTGGTACGAAGAGACACATCAGCTCGATAAGGGTAGAGCATTCGAGATTCTGGCCCCTCACAGCAGGACGTCCTTGAGCTCTGGGTTGGTCTCTTCGATGGCTTTGAGGGCTGCGTCGGGCGCCTTGCCGACATCCTTACCTTCTAGCAGGTTTACCAGGTAGGACAGGCGAGACTTGTCGGACACATAGAGCACGGACTTCGCCTTGTAGTCCGCGTCGTTGGCCGGGTTACGGCTCGTAGCGCCAGCCTCAACCGGAGCACAGTGTCAGGCCATTCATGAATGATTTACTGGGATGCCTCCATTTTTATCAAACATGCAAATCTAAGGGCAACGACTGGAGAACTCAGCACCGAACACATCCAACAGCAAAGCCGGGCCACGCCCTCGCGCGACCCGGCCACTGCCTCGTAGAAGAAAAATCAGACGTTGAAGCGGAACTCCACAACGTCTCCGTCTTCCATGACGTAGTCCTTGCCTTCCATGCGGACCTTGCCGGCGGCCTTCGCGGCGGCCATGGAGCCGGCCTCGACCAGGTCGTCGTAGGAGACGACCTCGGCCTTGATGAAGCCCTTCTCGAAGTCCGTGTGGATGACGCCGGCGGCCTTGGGGGCGGTGTCGCCCTTGTGGATCGTCCAGGCGCGCGCTTCCTTCTCACCGGCGGTGAGGTAGGTCTGCAGGCCGAGGGTGTCGAAGCCGACGCGGGCCAGCTTGTCCAGGCCGGACTCGTCCTGACCGGATTCGGCGAGCATCTCGCGGGCATCCTCGTCGTCGAGCTCGACCAGCTCGGCCTCGAACTGGGCGTCCAGGAAGATGGCTTCAGCAGGCGCAACGAGGGCGCGCAGTTCGTCCTTCATCTCCTCGTTGTCCATCTCGGCGGCGTCCATGTTGAACACGAAGATGAAGGGCTTGGAGGTCATGAGCTGGAAGGAGCGCAGCGCGTCCTGGTCCAGCTTGGCGCCCTCGGGGCCGGACAGCAGCTCGCCGCGTTCCAACAGTTCAAGAGCCTGGCGGGCGGTCTCGAGGACGATCGGCTCGGTCTTCTTGCCGCGCACCTCCTTCTCGAGGCGCGGGATCTGCTTCTCGACGGTCTGCATGTCGGCGAGGATCAGCTCGGTCTTGATGGTCTCAATGTCCGAGGCCGGGTCCACCTTGCCGTCGACGTGCACGACGTCGGGGTCGGAGAAGGCGCGCGTGACCTGGCAGATCGCGTCGGCCTCGCGGATGTTGGCGAGGAACTGGTTGCCCAGGCCCTCACCCTCGGAGGCGCCGCGCACGATGCCGGCGATGTCCACGAAGGACACGGTGGCGGGCAGGATGCGCTGGGAGCCGAAGATCTCCGCGAGCTTGTTCAGGCGCGGGTCGGGCAGGGGGACGACGCCGACGTTGGGCTCGATGGTCGCGAAGGGGTAGTTCGCGGCGAGCACGGTCGCGCGGGTCAGGGCGTTGAACAGGGTGGACTTGCCGACGTTGGGCAGTCCAGCGATACCGATAGTAAGAGACACGCCCCCATCCTATCGGAGCAGGCCCGGTGGTGTTGCCCTACTTCGTGTGGTTTGGCCCGGCGACGCGGGGCGCGTGGGGGCGCGCGGGCGCCAT
>CALBAF010000457.1 GCA_937926415.1 uncultured Actinomyces sp. | reverse complement strand
CGTATCGACGCGCACGGCCGACGACGCGAGGGCACCCGCGGGAATGACGACTTCTTCGGGGGTTTCACTCATGGCGCCCACCTAGTTGATGCGGCGGATGCGCTTCTGGTGGCGTGGCGTAAGGATGATTGCGACGAGCGCGCAGAGGATCGGCATACCGAACAGCATGCCCAGCAGGGCTCCCCAAGGAACGATGGGGCGCAGCGTCGTCGTCAGCGTCGGGAAGATCCCCGAATTGGCGAAGGTGATAACAGCGAGGACGCCGACGACGAGGCCAGACAAGACGGCCGTCGGAATCGCGTTCAACGCGAGGACCACGCCCTGCCAGGTCGTGACGTGACGGCGCATCGCGGGAGCAGCACCAATCGCGTCGAGGGTGTCGAGGTCGGGGCGCATATCCGAGGCGGACAGCGCCACCACGAGGGCAACCGTCGCCGCTGCTGCCACGACTGCGATCAGGGCAGCGACGTAAGGAAGGACGAGCGAGCGCATCGTCGGTGCGATCACCTGCGCCGAGGCGCCGGGCACCTGGCGCGCAATCGTCGTCTGGAAGGAGGGGGCATCCACCGGGTTCACCGGCTTCTCGACGGTAAGGAGCTGCCCGAGCGGCACGGCGCGCAGGCCGAGGGCCTCGGAGGCCTGCGGGGACAACACCATGACGTTGATACGCGTGAGGGGCGACGCCGGGAAGGTGATCGTCTTCTGCACGAGGGCGTCCGGCAGGTCGTCGTCGGAAGCGCCAGCGGCCTTGGCGGCAGCAATCGCCGACATGTCGAGGCTGCGCAGGTCGGCCTGGCCGGCACCGTTAATCAGCTTCGGATCGGGCACGAGGACGCCACCGGCGTTCAGGGTGGCGATCGCGCGGACCATGTCGTCCTCGTTGAGATATCCGGCCTCGCGCAGGTAGGTGCCGTCATCGACGATGTAGGCGACGTCGATCTCCGCCATCGTACCCATGTCGTCGCGCATCGTGAGCGTCGACTTGTCGGTGGGACTGACGGCCTCGACCATGGTCTCCGGGCCACCCGGGCCGCTGTTCCACGCCATGCCGTTCATGATGGCGCTGGACGTGACCGTGCGCTCCGCGTCGACGACCTGCTGGGCCGACTGGAGCAGGTTGCGGGTACGCGTCACCGAGTCGGTCTTATCGACCGTCGAGAGGAAGACCTGCCCGCGCTGTCCCGCGTGCGGGCGCGAGTTCCAACCGGCCTCGTTCGAGGAGGACAGGGTGATGAGCAGGCCGCAGGCGACGAACACGGTCGTCAGGATCGAGGCCATGGCGGGGAACGTGCGGTGACCGTTGCGCACGGCGTCGCGCAGCGCCAGGCGCATGCTCATCGACGCGCGACGATTGGGGGCGCGCCATCGGGTGAAGATGTAGGGGATTGAGCCAATCAGACCGGCCTCAAGCAGGCCGACGCCGACGACGAGGGCAAGCACCCACCCGCGCCAGGCGGCGATACCCAGCAGCGGGAGTCCGGCCAGCAGCGCCAGCGGGTAGATCATGCGACGACGCACGAGGCGGGAGGGCTCCCACACGCGCCCGCCGATGACCGCGGACGTGTTGATGTGCGACGAGGTGTGCGCCGGCGACACCGACGCCATGAGGGACAGCAGGATCGGTAGGAGCACCGACAGGGCGAGCGGCCACCACGGCACGATACCGATGCCGAGGCCCGACCAGATGCCGATACCCACCATGCCGCATGCGGACAGTACAGCGGAGACAAGCCCCGAGTACAGGCCGATAACGAGGCCGTGGGCGATCGTCAGGCGACGACCGTCGGACTGGTCGCCGCCGTTGGCGACGATCATCGCTGCCGTTCGCATGACCGATCGCTGGGCGACGGTGTAGAGCGGCGAGATGAGCAGGATCATCTCGGTGAGGATGAGGAGGATGCCTGCGACCAGCAGAAGGTACTGCCAGGGGTTAGCAGCCCGACTGTTTTGGGCAACCTCGTACTGAGCGAACTGGGCGGGCAGAGCCGAAACGTCCGGCGGATCAGCGAGTACGTGTCGCGAGACGACGGAGAATCCCGACTGGTTGATCTGGCGGACGTGGTCCCAGGTCACCGGAGTCGGGCCGGTGACATACCAGGCAGTCTGAGTGCGCCCCGCCACCGCAAGACGATCGATTTCGAGCGTGCCATCACCGATGATCGCCCGATTCGTGCCGGAAATAATCTCGTCAATGACGACGCTTCCCGTGAGCGCCCGAGTAGTACGATCCTTGGCAACGGTCAGCGACAGGGCGAGCGTATCGCCCACCTCGGCCTTGAGCGCCCGCGCGACGTCGTCCGAAATGACGGCGTGGTTCGCGGCGAGCGCACCGCTCTTTCCACCCGCATTCACGCGTGGGGCATCGAGCGCGGCCGTCTGGGTGCCTGAGTCGACCGTGTAACCCGTTCCGTCCTGCGTCGTGAGGTGGAGCTGGTAGAGGGTATCGACGGCGATCAGTTGGTCCCCCGCCGGCACCCAGTTGGTGAGGGTGCTGGGGGTAACCGTGACTTCCTCATCCGAGGCCGTCTTCGATAGAAAGTCGGCGGTAATGTCTTGCTCGATGGCCGTCGACGAGCGGTGCAGGGTAACCGCCTGGACGTCGGAACGGCGGCCAAGCCACGACGCGGCGTGGTAGCGCTGGGACGTCGTCACGTCCCAGAACGTGATGGCGCCGATCGCGATAATGATCGGCAGCGAGATGAGAAAAACCGCCGTTAGCGTGCGCCCCAGGCTTTGGCGCGCATCACGAGAGGCGATGCGGAGTACTACTCCCCATCGCCTCATTCGTGTGTTGAGTCGACTCATCAGATCCTTGGTGCAGTGTCTGCCAGCAGATCCCTCAGCGAGTCTCCGCGCGAGCGGTCGACGATACGACCATCGCGGAGGAAGACTGTGCGGTCCGCCCATGCGGCCATTCGGGCCTCATGAGTAACGAGGATACCGGCCGCACCCGCATCAATGTGGTCACGCAACACCAACATGATCTGGTCGCTCGTGTGCGAGTCGAGCGCACCCGTCGGTTCATCCGCAAGAATGACCGAGCGGTTACCCACGAGACCTCGGGCGATCGCGATGCGCTGACGCTGACCACCCGAGAGGCGCTCGGGGAATCGGTCCGCGAGCTCGGCGACGCCGACCTCTTCGAGGGCAGCCATGGCGGCCTCGCGCACCTTCGACGGGCTGACCCCGTCGAGCTGCAGGGGCATCTCAACGTTTTCAAGAGCCGACAGAGACGGGATCAGGTTGTAGTCCTGGAAGACGTAACCGATGGAACGGCGACGTACCTCAGCACGGTGAGCCGCATCCATCGTGGCCATATCGACGCCGTTAATGAAGACACTTCCGTGCGTCGGACGCTCCAGTCCGCCAGCGATCGACAGCAGGGTCGACTTGCCGGATCCAGAGGGGCCCATAACAGCGAGAAGCTCGCCGGGGGCGACCTCAAGGTCGATCCCGTCGAGCGCTCTCACTCGGACGCCGTCGGCGCCGAACTCATGTCCGACACCCGCCATCCGGATCGGTAGCGGCACAGGCTGGCTCATCGCACCCCGGCACGCTCCGAAATACCGGCTTCTGTCTGAGCCCAGTTCATCGAGCGGCCCTTCGCAGCAGCGAAGGCGGCGCGACGAGCGGCCTCGGACACGGCACCGGACTCGATGTGGTCGAGCCAGTTCAGCTCGGCCTCGAGGTCGAAGATGTGACGCTCCAGGATGAGCTTCCACGCGAGCTCACCCTCATCGGCCGAGGCCTTCAGGCGGGTGACGTCACGCAGGGAACCCAGGGTCGAGCGACGCTGAGTCTGGATCATGGCCTCGACGTCGACGGTCGGGTCGGCGGCGGCCACGGCGAGCTTCATCACGAGCTCATCACGTTCGGGGTGTTCGCGAGGAACGGGGGTGGACCACCAGGCGTTGAGAACATCACGACCAGCGTCGGTCAGCTCAAAGACCTCGGAATCGCGGCCGGCGTTGGTCTCAGCGTGAGACACAACCTGGCCGTCGCGCTCGAGGCGCTGCATCGTCTGGTAGACCTGGCCGATATTCAGCGGCCATGCTCCGCACGTCTGCTCCTCGAACATCTGCTTCAGGCGGTAGACACCGGCGGGCTGCTGCGCAACAAGCGCCAGCAGGGCATTGCGAACCGACATAACTCTCCGTTCGTTGTCTTGACGTGTAGACGATTGTGGTTGAACAGTATCTATCGTACGCGAATTTTGCTCTTAGAGCGGGGAATTGACGGTGGGTTACCTAACATAAAGCCTACCGGCCGGTTAGACAGGAGTCCCCGAATTTTCGCGCTATATCGCAGATATTAACCGTCATACACATTTAAGTGTCAACCACCTTGCAGATTGCATACACGGGTTTTTCAGTGATATTTCAGCGCTTCCTTACTCACGCGGTCAGACCCCTCAAAAGAAAGGACGCTTGGCGTCCAAAACCGGGAAAAACGCTGCAAACGGGGCGACTGACCGCCAGGACAGAAATAATTTGTCACCCAACGTTCTCAGACTGTGAGATCTGCGGTTCGCGAGTTGGACTACTCGGCGAGAACGTCCGCGATATCCTCCCACAGAACCTCCAGCGATGTCGGCGCAGCAACCGCCCAGAACTCACCATCCGCGCTTGCCAGCAAGGGCACCTCGTCGGGGTACAAGTCAGTGAATTCGACGCCGGCCAGCACCTCGCAGACCACCTCGCTGGTGGCGACCAATCGCCAGCTTTCGCCCGACAGGCTCGGGTAGGACGCCGCATCGACGACCCGCACGGCCAGCCCCACCCACGCGTCATCCGCGACGTCCGCCCAGAAGGTCCCCGTCGCCTCGTCGACCTCGGCATCGATGACCTCGGCGATCTCGCGGGCAACCTTGGGCACCTCCACGAGTATTTCCGTGACCTCCGCCCGTTCGAGGGCGCCGAAGAGCGTTGCCGGCACCGCCGTCGGAACAATCCCCTCGCCCGACGGCTCGCCCAAGGCACTGAGCTCAAGGAAGGTCTCCCGCAGCTGCTCGGCATCGATCGACCACACCGTCAACGGGTCATCCTCACCGGCGTACAGTCCCCCGTCGTCGCATCGCAACACCGCAGCAGAGTGCGGGCCAACGAAGAAGGTGACGCGCCGGCATCCAGCCGGAGCAACGACCCAGGCGGTCAGCACCTTCGTCGCCTGCGCGTACGCCTCGAGGAGCGCAGCAAGATGCGGGACAGGAGCATCACCGACGACGAGGCCCTGGCTGCGCAGCAGCTCAACGAACGGATGCTCGGGGTCAGTCAGGAGCCCATCGGCGTACGAGCGCAGAGCGTCGCACTCCAGCTGGCTCATATCGAAGACGACGCCGTCCTCCGTCTCGTAGGCGTTGATCATGATTCCTCCTGCGCTCTCAGGTCGGCGCCGCGCGCGCCTTTAAAACGAGGACAACGCTACGACATGTGCACCAACCCCGCCCGCGGACGACGATGACCGCAGCGCGTGCGGAAGGCTACACTGGGAACGACTAGGAGGATTCACCGATGAACACCCCACTTCCCGCCGAGGACGCCCCCGCCTCGTCCCCAATTCCTACCCTCACGCTGCCGACGGGATCGCCCATCCCCGTGCTGGGTTTCGGCACCTACAAGGTCGCGCCCGAGGACACGTACGACGCGGTGAGCCGCGCACTCGAGGTCGGGTACCGTCACATCGACACCGCCCAGATGTACGGCAACGAGGCCGAGGTCGGGGCCGCACTCGAGGCATCGGGAATCCCGCGCGAGGACCTATTCGTCACGACGAAGGTCGACAACTCCAACCACGAGCCCAATCGGGCAGCCGCATCCATCCGACGCTCCCTCGAGGACCTGCGCACCGACTACGCGGACCTCCTCCTCGTGCACTGGCCGCTCCCCACGCTCTACGGGGGCGACGTCGCCCTGCCTTGGCCCGCACTCGAGGACGCCTTCAACGCAGGCGGCGCACGCGCGATCGGCCTATCGAACTACGAGCGCGAGCACGTCGAGGCAGTCCGGGCAGTCGCGACGGTCGCCCCGCACGTCCTCCAGGTCGAATCCCACCCCTTCTTCCCCAACGCCGACCTGCGCGCCTACGCCCAGGGCCTCGGCATGGTGTTCGAGGCCTGGTCCCCCCTCGCACGAGGACGCGCGGTCACCGACCCGACGCTCGTCGAGATCGGCGCGCAACTCGGAGTGGGCCCGACGCAGGTCGCACTGCGGTGGGCGCTGGATCGCAGCCACGTCGTCTTCCCCAAGACGCTGAACCACGAGCGCATGGCCGCCAACTTCGACGTGTTCTCCTTCTCCCTGTCGCCCGAGCAGAGCGCGCGCATCGACGCGCTGGACGCGGGCGAGGCCGGGCGCATGGGGTCGCATCCGGCGACGATGGACCGACTCTGAGGACGGGTACGATACAGGTATGGCTTCCAAGCTCACGCGCGCCGACCGCGCCATCGTCCGACTGGCCGACGGCACCGTCAAACAGCAGAACCTACTCACGGGCACAGAGGTGTGGACCGTTCCCGGCCGCGGTAACCGGCCCCTGACCGCCCCGCACGCGGACCACAATCCCATCGACCACGAGGCGGACGGACACCACTGCGCGTTCTGCTGCGGCCGCTACCTTGAAACCCCGCCCGAGAAGTCGCGCCTCGTGCGCCACGAGGACGGGTCCTGGGAGCAGCTGGACGCCCTCGGCGCCGATCAGCTCGGAGACACGGTCGCCGAGTTCCGCCGCATCCCCAACCTCTTCGAGATCGTCTCCTACAACTACTGGCATCTCAACCACGGGCACGTCCCCTCCGAGGACGACCGTCGCCGCATGGCCCACTACCTGGCCTCGGACGCGGGCTATGAGCACGTCATGAACGTCGTGCGCGCTCGCATGTTGGCCTCGGGCATGAGCGAGGGCGAGTTCGCGGCCACCAGCGAGACCGCGCGCCTCCAATCCGCCAACGGCTTCTTCTCCGGCGGCCACGACCTGATCATCGGCAGGCGTCACTTCGTCGACGGCGCCACCGAGGCCCACCAGCTGGCCGGCTCCGGCACCCTCACCCCCGAGGAGCACGAGCAGTACACGACGTACACGGCCCGCTCGATGCGCGACCTGTACGACCTGGACCCCGCGGTCCGCTACGTCGCGACCTTCCAGAACTGGCTGCGCCCCGCCGGCGCATCCTTCGATCACCTGCACAAGCAGCTCGTCGCCATCGACGACATGTCGGTGCAGACCGAGGCCGAGTTGGAGCGCCTGCGGGCCCAGCCCGACATCTACGACCAGATCTTCACGGTCGCGGCCACGCGCAAGCTCCTCATCGCACAGAACGAGCACGCCGTCGCCCTGGCCGGCTTCGGGCACCGCTTCCCCGGCATCGCAATCTGGCCCCTGGGCGAACCGAAGAACCCCTGGGAGGTCAGTCCCGAGGCCATGCGCGGCATCTCCGACATCTTGCACGCCGCCCACGCCGCAACAGGCGTGGAGGTGCCCGCGAACGAGGAGTGGTATCACCGCCCGCCCACCGTCTCCACGCCCATGCGCTGGCGCATCCTGCTCAAGTGGCGCATCTCGACACTGGCGGGCTTCGAGGGCGGCACACGGATCTACCTCAACACGATCGACCCGTGGAAGGTCGTCGAGCGCACGGTACCGCGCCTGCTCGACCTGCGCGACAAGGGCCTCATCGCCCCCATGCGCATCGGAGAGGAATGCAAAGTCAGCCCCGCAATGCTGCGAGGCTGACTCGAGAAGGGACGCGTCCGGCGGGGATTACTCCTCGCCGTCGCTCGAATCCTCGTATCCCGTGTCGGTCACGGGGTTATCCGCGGGTGCCGGCTCCGGTTCAGCGTCCTGCGTGCCCGGATCCGTCACGGGCGTCGGTGAATCGGACGGCGCCGGGGAGGCCAGCGCCGAGGCCCACGTAGCCAGCCACGCGCTCATCGCGTCGAGGGAACCGACGGTCTCGTCGGCGACCACCGGATCGCCGGTGATACCCATCAGCCAGCCAGCCTTCGTGTCGGCGGCAAGCACACCATCGATCGGGTAGACGGCGCCCGTCGTCGCCAGGGAACGCTGCGCGGTCTCACCCTGCAGCCAGGCGATCAGGGACTCCGCGCCATCCGACGCGGGCGAGGACGTGGGGGCCGCGTACATGATGCGCGCGATGCACGTCGAGGAGATCGCCGTGCCGTAGGAATCGGCACCCGTGTTCGTCGCCGCCGCGGCCACCAGCGAGCGCGGGGCCACGATCAGCGGATACGCACCCGAGGAGCCCGCGGAGGCATCCACGACCTCGGACAGGTAGCCCTCGGACACGTGCGCGCCGGCCGTCCACGCGGCGATGGCCCCACCCAGGGAGGAATCCACGCGCGGGTTGAGGGACTGCGCGAAGGAACCCAGCCCCTCGCCCGTCTGCGCGGCAGCCTCCTGTACGAAAGCGCGTCCCACCGACGACGAGGCCGGGTCCGGGACCGTTAGCAGTGCGCGGATCCGCGGGGAGGTCAGGTCACCGAACGAGGTCGGCAGCGGTCGGCCGTTCGCACTCATCCACGACTTGTCGGCGATGACGCACACGTCATCGCGCCCGTAGGCGATCGCCGCCGCGGCGCCCTCTACGACGGTACCGGCAATCGTCGCCGTATCCTGCGGAGCAGAGGCCGCGATCGTGCCCGCTGCGGTCGCCTGCAAGGCATCCGCGCCATCAAGGCCGAGCACCACGTCAGCGCCCGCCTTCGACAGCGCATCCACGCCGTCCACCGGCACCGCCGCGACCGTGAATCCCGTCGCCTTCGTGAACTCCTGCGCGGTCTCCATAGGCAGCTGCGCGCCACCCACCAGAGCGACCGTCACCGTGCCCGAGCCGCTGCGCGGAGTCGGGGCGTCGATAGTCCCGTGCTCGGTCGCACTCGACGAAGCGCGGGCACTCTGGCCCGGAACAATCGGCGACGCAAACGGATCCCGGGGCGCACTGGACGACACGGACGGCGTACAAGCCGCCATCGTCGTCACCGCAACAACAAGGGCCGACAGCGCAAAAACAGAGCGGGGGCGAGCCATAAGGAATCCTTCAGACGGGAACACTACCGTTCAAGCATAGGACAGCGCGCCTGTGGGCCTCGCGCAAGAGCGCCGCGTGGGGCATCATGGAATCGTGCGTACGCGCACAGGGACAACCAACCCCCACGCCAGGAGGCAACCATGGATACAGCCACCATCGAAAAGCTCGCCACGACCGCCGTCATCGCAGGAGCGGCCTTCGCCGCCTCCAAGGTCTTCGAAGCCGGCTGGAAGGTCGCCACCGGACGCCCCATCCCCGCCGAAGACTCCGACGACGTCACCATCGCCTCCCTCGTGCTCTTCGCCGCGACCTCCGCCGCCATCGCCGCCGTCGCCCAGCGCTACGCGTACAAGGGCTCGCAGAAGTGGCTCGCCCCCAAGCTCGAGGCCCGCTTCGGCGCGCCCCAGCGGGAGGCCTAAGCACCGCAGATCGGCGCCCCTCCCCTGCCCTCACACGAGCGGCAGGAGGGGCCCCAGGTCCGTACGCT
>CALBAF010000456.1 GCA_937926415.1 uncultured Actinomyces sp. | reverse complement strand
GGGCCGCACTAGTGGGAAGCCTCAGCCCTGGGGTGAGGCCGGGGGCTGACCGCCCTGACCCGGACCGCCCATCGGGGGCTGGCCGCCCTGTCCCGGGCCGCCGGCCGGGGGCTGTCCGCCCATCCCCATGCCGCCCTGGCCGGCGGTCACCTCGGTGGATGTGCCGTCTACGCTCACCGTGTAGGTGGTGCCGTTGGTCATGCCGGAGGTCGAGTAGATGACGTTTCCGAAGGCCTTGGGCGAGGTGTAGGTTCCCAGGACGGAGCCGGAGGCGTCGGTGATCGTCACGGTCGACCCGGCGGATCCGGAGGCCGCAGCGGAGATCCAGCCCTGGCCGTCGGTCGTGGTCGGCGTCTCGACCATCTCATTGGTCGCAAAGGCGATGACCGTGCCGCCCGTGATGCTCATGGCGCCGTTGGAATCCAGGGCGCCGTTCGCGCCGGACGCCGGGCCGTAGACGGTCGTCGTGCCGCCGCTGATGGTCAGCGAGCCGTTGGAGTCGAGGCCGTCACCGTTCGCGTTGACGGTCACGGTACCGCCGGTGATGGTGAGCTGCTCGCCGGTGTCCTCCATCGAGCCGCCGCCGTCAGCCATGCCACCGGGGCCCATGCCGCCGGGGCCCATCTGCTGGGTGGTGGTCGCGGTGTCCGAGCTGGACTCAGCAACAGCCGCCAGGCCGGCCTCGACGGTGATCGAGCCCGAGGCGTTGATGCCGTCGTCGCTCGAGGTCAGGTCGACGGTGCCGTCGGAGATCGTAATGAGGCCACCCTCGAGGGCCTCGTTCGACTGCGTGACGGTCACGGTTGCGCCGTCCAGGACGGCCGCGACCTCGGTGTGCACGCCATCGTCGCCGGAGGCGGCGGTGATCGTGCCGGAGCTCAAGCGCAGGGCGCCATTGGAGTGGATGGCGTCATCCCCGGCGTCGATGGTGGTCGTGCCGCCGTCGACGATGATGTAGGTCTGAGCCTTGATGCCCTTAGTCGAGCCCGTGGAGGGCTTGCCGGCCGAGGCGCCGCCGCCCGAGGTGATCGACAGGGTGCCGCCGGTGACGATCGCGTCGGTGTACGCGTCGATGCCGTCGCCGCCCGAGGTCAGGGTGACGGTGCCGTCCACGATGGACACGTAGCCCTTGGTGTCGTCGCTGTCCTGGTCGGACTTGAGGGCGTCACCGCCGGAGTTCACGGTGACGGTGCCGCCCGCAATCGTCAGAGAGTCCTTGCCGCGCAGGCCGTCATCCGAGGCGGTCGCATTGATCGTGCCGCTCAGGACGTACAGGTCGTCCTTGGAGGTGATCGCGTCCGAGGCGCCGGAGGTCACGGTGAGCGTGCCCGACCCGGTGATCGTCAGGTCCATGTCGGCATAGATGGCCGCGTTCGCGTCCTCCGTGCCGGTGTAGGTGCCGTCCGTGATCGTCGAGGTGCCCTCGAGAGACAGGACGAGGTCGTCGCCGCTGGTCGCCTCGATCGCGGCGCCTGTGGAGGAAGTGATGGTCGCCTTGTCGAGAATCAGGATGACCCTGTCCTCGGCCCCGGCGGCCACGACGACCTTGCCGGTGAAGGAGCCGCTGAGCTTGTAGACGCCAGCCTTGGAGATGGTCAGCACGCCGTCACTCACGCTCACGGCGTCGGACGAGGAGGTCGCGGTCGTGCCGCTGAGCGTCACGTCGACGGCGTCCGAGGCCTTCCAGTCGCTGTCCTCCACGTAGGAGGCCTTCGCGTTCGAGGCCAGGGCGTCGGCCGCGGTGGGCGGCGCGGTCGTGTCGCCGTTGGTTCCCAAGGCCGCGACGGTTGCGGTGGCCACGGTGGAGCCGGAGCCGGTGGAGGTCACGCCCGAGGAGCTGCAGGCTCCCAGTGCCAGCATTCCGACGAGGGCAATCGCGCCAATCATCCGAGCGGGGGTCCAGATTTTCTGAAGGGCTTTCATGTGTATGTCTCTTTCGTGCAGTTAAAGCTTGTGTTTCTTATGCTCAGCGCTTTCGTTTCGTGTGCTGTCGAAACAGCGGGCGCCGGTGTTACGTCTGTCAGGCCGCCATCGCGAGGGGCGCGGAGCGCGCGAGCTCGGGGGCCTCGACGTACTCGTGAAAGTAACGGTCCAGCGTGCGGTGCCACTTGTTCGCGGGCAGGCGGTGCATGGCGGCCATCGCGGTCCCGTACTTGGAGATCTTCACGGGGCGCACACCGCCCTCCCACAGGAGGTGGTCCACCACGGATGGGGTCGCACCCGACTTCGTTTCGATGATGACCAGGTCGGGGCGAGAAACCTCAGTACCGTCCGTGCGCAGCGAGCGCCACAACAGGTTCGTGTCCACCGTCGCGCGTCCCGCGCCACCGGGCAGGAGCAGGGTGTTGCGCTCGTAGGATCCGGCCAGGACCGGCTCGAGGGCGGGCACCAGGTGGCCGTATCCCGTCTTCTCGACCTTGCCGGCCACCCACGTGCGGCGCTCACCCGCGAGAGGAGCCCCGGCCTCGTCCCAAGAGATCGGCATGCGCTTCTTAACGGTCACGCCGCGCGGGCCGCGGGTTTTGACCTCCAGGAACGAGGCCTTGGACGAGAGGTAGGAGCGGGTGCGGACCTTGAAGCGACGGCGGCGCTTGAGCGCGGTCAGCAGGTACGAATCCATGTCGGGGGTGTCGTAGTAGGTGGAGGCGTAGCCCTGGGACACCTGGCCGTCTATCTGGAGGACCCGGGTTTCCTCGGGGAGGCGGCTCAGAATCGCCGAGGCCGTTGCGGCGTCCAGCGCGTACTTGCGGTCCACTCGGGTCAGCATCGCCGCGCGCTTATTCAGTTCATCGAGGCCGATCGAGTCGAGGTCGGCGAGAATCGAGTTCAGGGTGGCGTTCATGAGTCGTGTCCTTGGTGGTAGCGGTCTGCGGGGGTGTCTGCTGGCGGGCCGGCGGGTCAGGCGACCTTCGAGCGAACGTCCACGAGAGTCAGGTCGTTCACGAGGTCGAGCTTGACGACGCTGACCGAGGCGACGGACGCGCCGAGGCGCTGCTCGAGGGCGGCCTTCAGCTCGGCGGGGTCGGCGATCGCGCGGTCCAGCTGGACGGTCTGCGAGGTGTAGCGGCCGAAGATCAGCTTCGAGTCACCGAAGGCCAGAGCCACGAGGATCAGGGCGATGAGGCCTCCCAGCAGCGGGGTTACCGCCGAGGACATGCCCGTCAGCAGGCCGAGAGCCAGCGAGGCGAAGTAGTAGGCGATTTCCGTCTGCGAGATCTGATCCGAACGCAGTCGGATGATCGAGAGAACACCGAAGAGGCCGAGGCCCAGGCCCGCACTCACGGTCGAGTTCGCGAGGATGATCGTGACGGCGAGGACGCCGACATTCACACCGAGGAAGGCTGCGACCAGGTCAGCGCGGCGGTGCCGCGGGAAGTACAGGCCGAACACGAGGGCGGCCATGGCAACCAGGTCAATGGCGATCAGAATCAGGGCGGTCATTGGAGTCTCCTTTTGTCGATGCACCAATTTCCCCACGCGACCCTATGAAGAACCTATGAAGCTCTCATATTTCTCATATGACTTTTCGGCATGTTGCTGTGAAGCTGTGAACGATGGTGGCTGGGCGGGCGTTTTTCGTTGTGTTTCTGAGGTTTTATTTGCTGTGTGGCGCCGCTGGTGTTCCGGGCGCCACGTGTTGTGTCAGACCTGGCTGCTCGGAGCGCCTGTGGGCGGCGGCCCGCCCGCTCACCATCCGCGCTGCGAGCCGTTTGCTCGCGTGGGTTGTTGCTTGTGGCGCCGCTGGTG
>CALBAF010000455.1 GCA_937926415.1 uncultured Actinomyces sp. | reverse complement strand
CGAGGAGAAGCGATGACACAGATGCGCACGATCGAGTCCGTCCCCTTTGCGAAGGAGCTGACGGCGGCCCTGGCCACGCCCGGCACCGACGTAATGCGGGTTGCCGAGGATTTTTTCGGCCTGGCCGACCTGTTCAAGGAGAACACTCGTCTCGCGCGTGCAGTGACCGACCCGTCGCGGTCGGTCGCGGATAAGCAGGGGCTGGTCTCCAGCGCGTTCGGTTCGCACGTGACGGCTCCGACGCTGTCCGTCGTGAACGCCGTCGTCGCCGACCACTGGCGTCACCCGGCGGACGTTGCGGACGCGCTCGAGGTGCTCGGTATCCTCGGCGTGCTCAATGCCGCCGGTGCCCAGGGAGCTCTCGAAAAGGTTCGCGAGGAGCTGTTCCAGGTCCGCTACTTCCTGGCACACAACCGAGAGGTGCGCGTGCGCCTGTCGGATAAGTCCAAGGGCAACTCTCACGAGCGCGGGGATATCGCAACCAAGCTCTTCGGTGAGCGCATTAGCGTCTGGACGATGCGCCTCGTGCGTCGTGCTGTTGGACGATCGAACCACGGTCGTCTGCTGTACAACCTGCGTCGCTACGCCCAGTGGGCAGCCACCATGCAGGACCGTCTCTTCGTCACGGTCGCCACGGCGACCCCGATGAGCGAGGCTCAGGTCGAACGCCTTCGTTCCATCCTTTCGAAGCGCTACGGCACGGACGTTGACCTGGCGATCTCGATTGATCCCGAGGTCGTGGGCGGCTTCCGCCTGCGCGCGGGCATGACCGCGATCGACGCCTCGTTGGCCAGCCGCATCAGTGCAGCGCGCGAAGCGATCGCCAGTTAGCACTTCTCGTACACACATTAGTTTCTTTTACCTAGTTAGGAATCCTCATGGCTGACCTCAGCATCTCCCCGGAGGAAATCCGCGGAGCACTGGACTCCTTTATGGAGTCCTACCGTCCGGCGGACGTGGCCACCGAAGAGGTGGGTCACGTCATCGAAACGGCCGATGGTATCGCGCACGTCGAGGGCCTGCCCGGCACCATGGCGAACGAGCTGCTGCGTTTCGAGGACGGGACGCTGGGCCTGGCCATGAACCTCGACCAGCGTGAGATCGGCGCCGTCGTCCTCGGTGACTTCGGCGGCATCGAAGAGGGCCAGGTCGTGCACCGCACGGGCGAGGTTCTCTCGGTTCCCGTCGGTGACGGCTACCTCGGCCGCACGGTTGACCCCCTCGGCCGCCCGATTGACGGCCTCGGCGAGATCACGGACCTGGACGGGCGCCGCGCGCTCGAACTGCAGGCCCCCGGTGTTATGGCGCGTAAGAGCGTCCACGAGCCCCTCGCCACCGGCCTGAAGGCCATCGACTCGATGATCCCGGTTGGCCGCGGCCAGCGTCAGCTCATCATCGGTGACCGTAAGACCGGTAAGACCGCGATCGCGCTCGACACGATCCTCAACCAGCGCGATAACTGGAAGAGCGGCGACCCGAACAAGCAGGTGCGTTGTATCTACGTGGCGATCGGCCAGAAGGGCTCGACCATCGCATCGGTGCGCTCCACCCTCGAGGACGCCGGTGCCATGGAGTACACGACCATCGTGGCTTCCCCGGCCTCGGACCCCGCCGGCTACAAGTACATGGCCCCCTACACGGGTTCCGCCATCGGCCAGCACTGGATGTACCAGGGCAAGCACGTCCTCATCGTCTTCGACGACCTGTCCAAGCAGGCCGAGGCCTACCGTGCGGTGTCGCTGCTGCTGCGTCGCCCGCCGGGCCGCGAAGCCTACCCCGGCGATGTCTTCTACTTGCACTCCCGCCTGCTGGAGCGTTGCGCGAAGCTCTCGGACGCCCTCGGCGGCGGTTCGATGACCGGCCTGCCGATCATCGAGACCAAGGCGAACGACGTGTCGGCCTACATTCCGACCAACGTCATTTCGATCACCGACGGCCAGATCTTCCTGCAGTCCGACCTGTTCAACTCGAACCAGCGTCCCGCCGTCGACGTGGGTATCTCCGTGTCCCGTGTCGGTGGCGCGGCCCAGCCCAAGGCGATGAAGAAGGTCGCCGGTACGCTTAAGCTGACGCTCGCGCAGTACCGCTCGATGGCCGCCTTCGCCATGTTTGCCTCCGACCTGGATGCGGCGACTCGTCGCCAGCTGACCCGCGGCGAACGCCTCATGGAGCTGCTCAAGCAGCCCCAGTCCACGCCGTACGCGATGGAAGACCAGGTCGCGTCGATCTGGATGGGCACGAAGGGCTACCTCGATGACATCGAGGTCGAGGACGTTCTGCGCTTCGAGCGCGGCCTGCTCGACCACCTCCACGCGAACTCCACCGTGCTCGACACGATCGCGGCGACCGGCGACCTGACCTCCGAGACGGAGGAGGCGCTCAAGAACGCCGTCGAGGAGTTCCACCACCAGTGGATCAGCGCCGGACGTGGCGCCGCCGGACTCGAGGACGGCGAGGTCGTGGCTGAGCGCACCCGCGAGGAGATCTCGCGCGGTCGCACGAGCGAGAAGGCCTAAGCGATGGGCGGACAGCAGAGGATCTACAAGCAGCGTATCGCCTCGACGACGACGCTCGCGAAGGTCTTCCGCGCCATGGAGATGATTGCTGCGTCTCGCATTGGCGCGGCGCGGCGCGCTGCCACCGAGGCAGGGCCTTACGAAAAGGCCCTGACCCAGGCGGTCGCGGCGGTCGCGGTCCACACGGACCTCGACCACCCGCTGACCGAGGAACGCGAGGACACCAATCGCGTGGCCATCCTGGTGGTGGCGTCGGATCGCGGTATGGCCGGAGCCTACTCGGCGACCATCCTGCGCGAGTCGGAGAAGCTCATCGCGGACCTGCGCGAGGACGGTTACGAGCCCATCGTCTACACCTTTGGACGCAGGGCCTCGGCGTACTTCCGCTTCCGCGGCGTGTCCATTGAGCGCGAGTGGGAAGGCGAGTCGGATTCTCCGTCTCCCGAGACCGCGCGCGAGATGGCGACCGTGCTGCTCGAGCGTTTCTTGGACAAGGACCCCGATACGGGTGTCGGCGCTCTGCACCTCGTGTACACGCGCTTCAAGACCGTGATGAGCCAGGTCCCCGAGGTGCGCCAGATGCTGCCCCTGACGGTCGTGGATGCCCCCGAATCGGACGAGGAACGTGCGACCGAACGTGGCTTCGCGGACGATCTCTCCTCGGCTCAGCCCGAGTACGAGTTCATCCCGTCTCCGGAGGCGGTTCTGGACACGCTGCTTCCCCTGTACGTGGAGGCCCGTATCCATAACGTGCTCCTTCAGTCGGCAGCGTCCGAGCTTGCATCGCGCCAGCGTGCCATGCACACCGCAACGGACAACGCGAACGAGCTCATCACCAAGTACACGCGTCTGGCGAACTCGGCCCGCCAGGCGGAAATTACCCAGGAAATCACCGAAATCGTGGGCGGGGCCGACGCTCTTAACGCGAGCTAAGCCCTTCGAGACACGGAGTAACACCATGACTGATACACATGCAATCGCCGAGGGACGCGTCGCCCGCGTCGTCGGCCCTGTCGTCGATGTCGAGTTTCCCCCGGACCGCATCCCGCCGCTGTACAACGCGCTGACCGTTGAGGTGAACCTCGCCGGCCAGGGTGAGGGCGAGTCGACCTTCACGATGACCCTCGAGGTCGCCCAGCACCTCGGTGACAACCTCGTGCGTACCATCGCGCTGAAGCCCACCGACGGCCTCGTGCGCGGCGCCCCCGTCACCGACACCGGCGCCCCGATCAC
>CALBAF010000454.1 GCA_937926415.1 uncultured Actinomyces sp. | reverse complement strand
ATCGACATCGCAATCCCCGGTCTGAAAATCGCCATCGAGTTCGATGGACGCATCAAGTATGGCGACAGCGTTCAGGAAGTACACGACAACATTGAGGCTGAACAACGCCGGGCTCGCCTCCTCCAACTCGCCGGGTGGCGCATCATCCGTATTCGCTGGTCCGATCTGCAACGTATCGACGAGGTTGTCGCGCAGGTTCTCGTTGCAATCCGACAGCGCGCCAGCCACTGAGCACCACGTCGACACACCCGTCGAACGGACTTGTCGGAGGGCCTTGACGAACGCGCAAACAGGTATTAAGTTTTACCCCACAACAAATAAATTGTGACGACGCAAACACGGCGCGCAACGACCGCGTGGCAACACAGGCAGGCACGGCACACGCATCAGCATCCGCCACCACACAACGACACGCAGCGCCACCGACGACGCGGCACCATCCCCTCCAACTGAACACCGACGTTCGAAAGGACACCACCATGACAACCACCCCCGACAACAAGTTCTCCTTCGGCCTGTGGACCGTCGGCTGGAATGCGGTCGACCCGTTCGGCACGGGGACCCGCCCGGTCCTGGACCCGTGGGAGTACACGGAAAAGCTCGCGGAGGTCGGGGCGTGGGGCATCACCTTCCACGACAACGACGTGTTCGACTTCGACGCGTCGGACCAGGAACGCCACGACCGCGTCATGAAGGTGAAGGAGGCGGCGGATGCGGCTGGTCTCGTCATTGAGATGGTCACGACGAACACGTTCACACACCCGGTCTTCAAGGATGGCGGCCTGACGAACAACGACCGCTCGATCCGCCGTTTCGGCCTGCGCAAGATCCTGCGCAACGTGGATCTGGCTGCGGAGATGGGGGCGACGACCTTCGTCATGTGGGGTGGCCGCGAGGGCGCAGAGTACGACTCGTCGAAGGACCTGAACGCGGCTTTCGACCGCTACAAGGAGGGCCTGGACACGGTCGCCGCCTACATCAAGTCGCGCGGCTACGACCTGAAGATCGGCCTGGAGCCGAAGCCGAATGAGCCTCGCGGCGACAT
>CALBAF010000453.1 GCA_937926415.1 uncultured Actinomyces sp. | reverse complement strand
TGGGCGGGGCGCTCGGGGAAGACCGCAGGCCTGTGGTCCTTGCGCGAGCGGCGTCTCTTGGGGGCGTCCGGTGTTGCAGCGGAGCGAGCCGCGGCGGGATTCGGGCGAGACTTGTGCTCCCACCTGAAACCGGTATCGCGCGGTGTCGGCGCCGGAGGATTCGGTGCAGTCGAAGGGCGCTCAGAAGGAGCTGGCGCGGAAGGAGCAGCCGCAGTAGGAGCGGATGTTGGGGTAGGCGCATTCGGCCCCGCGGGCCCGTTGGGAGTCATGCCCTCGTTTCCGCGAGGAGAAGAGGGGCGGCGATCGTGAGATGTCGGGGTGGCGCTGCGTGTCCCGGTTGAGGCGACCTTCGCGCGCTTGGCCCGCACGATGTAGACGACGATGACGATGCCGATGACAAGCAGGATGAGGCCAACGATGAGGCCGATGAGAAGCGCGATCGGAGGATCGGAGGACTCGGACGCGCCATCGTCTTGCGTCGGTGCGGCGCTCGGGCTCGCCGAGGCTGAGCTGGGCATCGGGGTCGCGCCCCACGGATCCTTCAAGGCAGTCGTGGTCGCTGCGGCACTGCGGTCTCCGCCCGGGGTGAGAGTTCCCTTCACGGTGATTATCTGGGGCACAGTGTCGGTCCACGAGGTGATGGAGAACGTGCGACCCTCGTACGTCGTCGCCGACGTGGAGGCGCCGGCAGTGGAGGACTGCACCTCGCCCTCGACGCTCAGGGACAGGGACGCGAGCGTCAGGTTCGGGTGGAACAACTTGCGAGCTTCGGTGAGCGTGCGCTCGGCATGAGCGCTCATGACGAACTCGCCCGAGTCCTCGATCGTGAACTCAGACTCGTTCTCCGCGCGCGTGTACATAAGCTGCATGTGACACACGGTCGCGTCGTCGCGCGTTACGAACTCGACATGTTGATCCGTTGACTTGCCGGCGTAGGCCCCCGACGGTAGCGTCGACACGATGAGCAGTGCCCCGAGCGTGGCGCACAGGGCGCGGAAAAATCGCATGCAGTCCTCCTGTTATGAACCACTCGATTATCGTCCGTTCGTGGATACAAAGCAACGAGGGGGAGCACGCGCGAGATTGCCTGACCGATTGTCACATGAATGATCGCCCTGTGACAAAGAAAAACACACCTTGTTGACAAGGCTAGATCGGTGTCAATCGCGTAGGATGACAGGCGTCTACCTGCGGTTAGGTTTTCGATAGTTAATCACACCTATGTCAGTTTCGATAAAGGAGGTGGCCCGTGAAGTGTCGGCCTGCCACGCGCGACGATATCCCCGAAATGACACGCATTATCACCGAGGGGTTCCTCGACTATCCGCTACACATCATGCTGAGGCCCTACCTCTACCAGCCGGACCGTTACCCGCAATGTCTGGCTGCGATCAACCGGATGCTCGCACGCTCCTATCAGTGGGTACGCCACGCGCTTGTCGTAGAGCATGAGGGGCGTGTTGTCGCAACGGCGCTCATGCACGATCGCAAGGTTGGATTTGTTCGCAGTCTCGTTAGCGGTGGGTATGAGTTCTTCCGCTATGCCTCGCCGGGCCTCGTCAAGGATTTTGCCGACGTCACTGAGCGCGCCGACCAGATCGCCATTGATCGAGGCGACTTCGACTGGTACCTCGAGGTGTTGTCTGTCGATTCGAGCATGCGTGGTCGCGGTGTGGGCCGTTGGCTGGTCGCCCAGGTTCTGCCGGACTTTGTGGCCAAACGCGGTGGACACGCCTATGGCTTCGTCACGTCGACGGAGGAGAACGCGCGTTTTTATCTCAATGGTGGGTGCGAGCTCCTCGAGCGCGTCGATGTTCATATGCGTGAGGAGACTTGCCCGATCTGGGCCTTCCAGCGGCGTGCAGAACGTCTCTAAAAGGAGGCGTTGCGGCGTTTTGCGCTGATTCTCGGCCCTGCGCGGCGATGGATGATTGATTGCGCCTTTGTGCAGGTCGCAGCGCGTGATGCACGTCCCGCACTTCCGCTTGACTTCAAGGACTTGAGGTCTTTTAGGGTGAAGCCATGGTAGGGACTGGCTCCGGGCGCACGTACTCCATTAAGGAGGTGGCGGCGCTCGTTGGGCTACCCGCGTCCACCCTGCGTTACTACGAGGATGTGAGCGTTATTCCTGCCATTGCTCGCGATCCTTCGAGTGGTCATCGCATCTATCAGGAAGATGACCTTGAGCTGTTGACCTGGGTGTCCTGCCTGTCGGCGTCGGGCATGTCGATCGCTGATATGCGCGAGTATGTTCGCTCGGGCCTTGGTGGTGAGCGTGATATTTGCGAGTTCATTACTTTGCTGGAGCAGCAGGATGAACGCTTGCGGGAAGAAGCGCAGATTCTTGAGCTGCGGCGTGAGTTCTTGCGGACGAAGGTCTCCTACTGGCGTGCAGTTAAGAGTGGAGATGTCCAGGAAGCTGAGCGTTTGGACGCTGCGGCGCGTGCTCTGGCTGGGCGTCTAAAAGCCTGGTCGTAGCGCCTTCTATATGCCTAGTGGGGCGGGTTCATGCCTGCTCCGAATCCTGCCCCGCTAGGGGGCACGGGGCCGCGTATCCGTTTTGGATGCGCGGCCCTCAATTATGTCCGCTGGGGATTCCAGTAGGGGAGGTGCTGGCGTAGAGATGCCATCTCCCGGTCAATGAGCGGGGCAAGTTGTTCCCATGGGAGGGTGTGGTCGCCGTGCCATGCGATTTCTGCGATGACGAGGAGCCGGGGGAGCAGATGGTAGAAGAGGAGGTCTGGGGTCGCGACCGATGTAGACCATGCGACAGCTTCGATCCCCTTGAGACGCTCGCTGTGTAATGCCTGAGGTAGCTGTTCGTAGAGCTGGCGTGCGGTCGTAGGAGATCCTGTGGGTGAG
>CALBAF010000452.1 GCA_937926415.1 uncultured Actinomyces sp. | reverse complement strand
CGTCGAGGCCACCCGCCTCGCCCGCGAGAAGGCCCCCGAGCTGGCCATCGAAGGCCCCATCCAGTTCGACGCAGCCGTCGACGAGGCCGTCGCCGCCACCAAGCTGCCAGGCTCCGAGGTCGCCGGCAAGGCCACCGTCTTCGTCTTCCCCTCGCTGGAAGCCGGAAACATCGGCTACAAGGCGGTCCAGCGCTCCTCCGGCGCGCTCGCCGTCGGCCCCGTCCTGCAGGGCCTCAACAAGCCCGTCAACGACCTGTCACGCGGCGCCCTCGTCGAAGACATCGTCAACACCGTCGCCCTGACCGCCGTCCAGGCCCAGGGCTGAACGGGACCGAGGTCCCGGGGTCCGGTTACCATTGAACGTAAACGGGCCCCGGCCTCGTACTTTTCTTTCCTATCCCCACAACACGAAAGGCGAACGCGTGTCCTCGTCCTCCGTCCTCGTCATTAACTCCGGCTCCTCCTCCATCAAGTACCAGCTTGTCGACCCCGAAACCGGAGACGCCATCGCCAAGGGCCTCGTCGAGCGCATCGGCGACACCACCGGCCTCATCAAGCATGAGTATGGCGACGCGGTCACCAAGGAAGAACTCCCGGTTCCCGACCACACCGTCGGCATGCGTGAGGTCCTGCGTCTCTTCGACACCGAGGGTCCGTCCCTGGCAGAGGCCGGCATCGTCGCCGTCGGCCACCGCGTCGTTCAGGGCGGCCGCCACTTCGACGGCCCGGCCCTCATCACCGACGAGGTGCGCAACCTGATCGAAGAGCTGTGCCCGCTGGCTCCGCTGCACAACCCCGCCCACCTCAAGGGCATCGACGTGGCGCGCGAGCTCATGCCCGACGTCCCCCACGTCGCCGTCTTCGACACCGCATTCTTCCAGCAGCTGCCCGACAAGGCTGCCCTGTACGCCCTCGAGACCGAGACCGCCGAGAAGTACTCGGTGCGCCGCTACGGCGCCCACGGCACCTCCCACCAGTTCGTCTCCCAGGAAATCTCCAAGATGCTGGGTCGCGACGATCTCAAGCAGATCGTCCTGCACCTGGGCAACGGCGCGTCCGTGTCCGCCGTCAAGAACGGCCACCCGATCGACACCTCCATGGGTCTGACCCCCCTCGAGGGCCTCATGATGGGCACCCGCACCGGCGACATCGACCCGGCCGTCGTGTTCCACCTGCAGCGCGTCGCCGGCATGACCGTCGACGAGGTCGACACCCTCTTCAACAAGAAGTCCGGTATGAAGGGCATGACGGGCGAGTCCGACATGCGCTCCGTGTGGGAAATGATCAACAACGATGACGCCCCCGAGGTTCAGCAGCGCGCCCGTACCGCCATGGACGTGTACATCAACCGCCTGCTGAAGTACGTGGGTTCCTACGCCGCTGAGCTCGGTGGCCTGGACGTCATCACCTTCACCGCCGGCATCGGCGAGAACGACGACGACGTGCGCCGCGAGCTGGCCGAGGCCCTCGCTCCCTTCGGCGTCAAGATCGACGTCGAGGCCAACAAGGGCCGCATCAAGGAACCGCGCATCGTGTCCGCTCCCGACTCGGCCGTGACCCTCGTCGTCTACCCGACCAACGAGGAGCTGGCGATCGCCCGCCAGGCGCTGACCTTCGCCTGATTCTCCATCCGTCACGAGGCCGGGGTTCCCACGTGGGGCCCCGGCCTTTCGGTGTTCGAGGCAGACAGCATTGTGGGTATAGCGTTGCGTCACGGTGCTGGCTGGGGAGAATTGGTCGCGAAGGCGGTTGTGGCCCAGGTGTGGGGCGTCGGACTCAGGTGCGGGGCGTTGGGCCCGGGTGCGGGGCGTTGCTCCGCGCCCCTGCTTGTCAGATGCTGCTCGTGGATAGGAACGGCGCATCTGGATAGGAAACAACATATCCGGATAGGTTAATAACCTATCCGGATGCCCATAACCTATCCGGATGCACGCAACCTATCCAGATGTCGGGAGTACCCCTCATGTCGAGAGAGGCTCCCAGCAACATGACTCGTCCTGTGAGCCAAGGGCGCGCGGGCTCCGGGCGTATCCTGGGACGGTAGCGAGCGAGGAGGCCCTCATGAACAACGACGTTTCGACCCTGGCGGAGTGGATCGCCGACTCACCATCTACCGTGTTTTTCGGCGGCGCGGGCGTGTCCACCGAGTCGGGAATCCCCGATTTTCGCGGGGCTAACGGCTTTTACTTTCAGGAGCGCGAGATTCCCCTGGAGACGGTACTGAGCATCGACTTCTTTGAGCGGCATCCGCAGGCCTACTGGGAGTGGTTCCACGAGATCTACCGTCCGGTGGAGCCCAACGGCGCGCACAGGGCCCTGGCGTCTCTGGAGGCCGCGGGGCGTCTGGACAGTGTGATCACGCAGAATATCGACGGTCTACACCAGCGGGCCGGGTCGCGCGCCGTGTGGGAGCTGCACGGCAACTGGGAGCGGCTCGTGTGCACGGACTGCGGGGCCGTCACCGCGTT
>CALBAF010000451.1 GCA_937926415.1 uncultured Actinomyces sp. | reverse complement strand
GAGACGACCTCGGCGGTCGTGTACCTGTTTGTCGTGGCGCCGATCGCCGGCGTCTTCGGCTTCACGCTGCACTCGCTGGCCCACCTGTCGGCGGGCGTAGTGGCGCTGGCTGGCCTGGCGGGTACGGCCTCGTACCTCTTCTACTACAAGGCCCTGTCGGCGATCGGAGCGTCGCGCGGCATGGCCCTGAACATCTCCTACTCGGCATGGGCGATCATCTTCGCTCTCGTCCTGCAGGGCACGGTGCCCACGGCCACGCAGGTCGTATGCTGCGTTGTGATCCTCGTGGGAACCGTCCTGGCGGCGACCCCCTCGTGGGGTGATCTGCTTCCCAGGCGCGCGGAGAAGGTCAGCGGACAGTAGGCGTGAGACAATGGCGGGTGGGCGCACGTGTGCTCACCCGCTTTGTCGTATTCGGAGGACTGATGACAACACCCGAGACCGACCTGCGCAAGGTCCAGAAGCTCCTGACGCTGATCCTGGCCGAGCTGGACCGGGTGTGCCGGCAGATCGGGGTGTCCTACGCGATCTACGGCGGCACGGCGATCGGCGCGATCCGCCACGGCGGCTTCATCCCGTGGGATGACGACATCGACGTGATGATGACGCGCGCGGACTACGAGCGTTTCCTTGCCGAGGCGCCGGCCCTGTTGGACGAGCGTTTCCGCCTGGATAACACGCGCACGCGCGACGATTTCCCCTTCATGTTCACGAAGATGGTCATGCCGGGAACCCTGCTGATCCCCGAGGCAGACAAGAACTCGAAGTACCGGATGCCTTTCTTCCTGGACATCCTGCCCCTGGATGAGATTCCGGCCGACGAGAAGGCCTTCCAGGAGATGTCGCGCCAGTCGTGGCTGTGGGGTCGCCTGTTGTTCCTCCAGGGCACGGCCCGTCCCCACCTGATCAACACGCCCGCATGGAAGAAGGCGCTGATCTTCTCCGCGACGACGCTCGCGCACCTGGGACTGAAGGCCGTGCGCGCGACGCCGGCGAGCCTGCAGGCCCGCTGGGAGCGCGCTGTTTGCCGCTACGAGGGCACGGGCACTGGCGTGTACGCCGACTTCACGATGCGCGACCCGCAGAACTGGATCGTGCGCGAGGAGGAGTTCTTCCCCACCCGCGACGTTCCCTTCGAGGACATCACGGTCATGATCCAAAACGAGTACGACGCGCTGCTGCGCCGCGGATACGGCGACTACATGCAGCTGCCTCCCCCGGAGAAGCGCTACAACCACGAGGCCGCGGTCATCGACTTCGGCCCCTACGCCGAGGCCCTGTAGGCCTCGTCCCTGAGACGATCGGAGAACTGATGAGCGCAGCAGACCCCGCAACCCTGGCAGCCATTCAACGCGTCACCAAGCGCTGCCTTGCCGAGATCGACCGCGTGTGCGCCCTCCTCGATCTGCGCTACGTCGCCTACGGCGGCACGGCGATCGGAGCTGTGCGCCACCAGGGCTTCATCCCGTGGGACGACGACGGGGACGTGTGCATGCCGCGGGAGGATTACGAGCGTTTCATCGCCGAGGCCCCCGCTCTCCTCGGGGACGAGTTCTTCATCGCCTCCCCCGCCACTCACCCGGACTATCCGATCAGCTTCGGTGTGCTGGGCTTGAAAGGCTCGGAGTTCGTCTCGAAGGTCGCGAAGGACCGCTCCTTCCGCATGCCGATCGGCGTGGACCTGTTCGTCCTGGATGAGATCGCGGACGACCCCGGCCGCTTCCGCGCGCAGTCGCGCGGCACGTGGCTGTGGGCTCGTCTCATGTTCCTGCGTTCCATCCCCAACCCGCCGACAGGCCTGCCCACGCCCGCGCGCCAGCTGGCCTCAGCGGCGATGGCCTGCGCCCACTGGGGCATGCGGGCACTGCGCGTCAACGAGGCCTCGCTGTACCGGCGCTGGCTGCGCGCCGCCCTCAAGGGCCGCGAGAACCCGCAGAAGGCAGCCGACGGCTCAATCCTGTTCGGCGATTTTTCGACGCGCGATCCACGTCGCTGGAGCGCCTCCGAGGCTGAGCTCTTCCCAGCTCGCTCCATTCCTTTCGAGGACATCACCGTGCGTATTCCCGCCGCCTACGACGTGGTTCTCACGCGCGGCTACGGGGATTACATGCGCATTCCGGATCCGCAGGATCGCGTCACCCACGAGCCCTTCCACATCGTTTTTGGCCCCCACGATCCCGGACCCGAGGCCACCGAGGAGGCCGGCGCGTGAGCGAGAAGGACACCACGGCCTCGTCCCTTCCTGACGCGCAGGCCGCCGGCGACGCGCAGGTTGAGGCCACGGAGGAGGCACTCGAGTCGCGCGGCCAGCTGGGGCGCGACTACCTGTGGAACACGGCCGCTTCCCTCATGTCGAGCCTCGCCGTGGTCATCATGGGCGTGGCGATCATGCGCTCGGGCGCCACGGATTCCTTTGCGCGCGCCCAGTACGGCCTGTTCACCCTCGCGCTGGCGATCGGCCAGCAGTACCAGACGGTGGGCCTGTACGAGGTGCGCACCTTCCACGTGACGGACGTGCGGCGCCGCTTCGACTTCGGCACGTACCTGTCGACGCGCCTACTGACCTGCCTGGTCATGGTGGGTCTCATCGCCTCCCACTCGTGGACCGCATCGACGAAGGACCCCTACCCCGCATTCACAGTCATCGCGGCGATGGCTCTCCTGCGCATCTTCGACGCCTTCGAGGACGTGTATTACTCGGAGTTCCAGCGCTCGGGCCGCCTCGACATCGCGGGCAAGGCTTGCTTCGCGCGCATTTTCACGACGACGTTCCTGTGGTCGGGGCTCTACTGGTTCACCCAGGACCTCCTCGTGTCCACGATCATCACCTTCGTAGTCACCTGCGTGGTGCTCGTGGTGGCCTACGGGCTGCCCGCGCGTGGCGTTTTCTCACTCCTGCCTTCATTCAACGTCCGAGGCATCACCGGGATCCTGTGGGAATGCCTGCCCCTGTTCATCGCCGCATTCCTCAACCAGTACCTGGCAAACGCGCCGCGCTTCGCGATCCATGCGGCGCTCGGTGACGAGGAGCTGGGCGTCTTCGCGATCATCTACATGCCGGCCGTCGCGATCAACATGCTGTCGCTGTTCGTATTCCGTCCCCTGCTCACCCGCATGGCGCTGCGATGGGCGGAGGGCAAGCGCGGGGAGTTCCTGTCGATCGTTCGCAAGGGCCTGGTGACGACCGCAGCAGCATTCATCATCGTCGCCGCTGTCACCTACGTGATCGGCGCTCCCCTCCTGACCCTCGTGTTCGGCACGGACGTGTCGGGCTACGTCGGCGAGCTCATGGTGCTCGTTTTGGCGGGTGCCCTCAACGCGGCCGGCGTCATCCTCTACTATGCGCTGGCGACGATGCGCCGCCTGCGGGCCGTCCTGGTCGCCTACGCGCTGGCCGGCGGGACCGCCTACGTGATCGCGCCGATGCTGACGAACTCCCACGCGATGATGGGAGCGTCGCTCGCCTACGCCGCGACCATGGGCCTTCTCGCCGCGCTGTTCACCATCTTCATGCTCATCCCCACCCCTCGTGCGGCCATCGAAACGGAGCCCGTCAATGACTGATCGCCCCCACTCCCCCGTCAAGGTCGGGATCTTCATGGAGTTCTTCCTACCCTACCTGGGCGGGATCGAGCGCTACCAGGATCGCCTCAGCGAGCAGCTGCGCGCCCTGGGCTACGACCTGTTCATCGTCACGTCCCTGCACGACGAGTCCCTGCCTCGTTTCGAAGACAAGGACGGCCTGCGCATCTACCGCCTGCCCACCAAGGGCCTCTTCAAGCAGCGCTACCCCTTCTTCAAGCGCGACGAGCGCTTCAAGGAGACAATGGCCGCGGTCGAGGCCGAAAACGCCGACTTCTACATCGTCAACACGCGCTTCCACCTGACCAGCCTGCTCGGCGCACGCCTCGCGCATCGCCTGGGCCGCCCCGTCGCGCTGATCGAGCACGGCACCGCGCACATGAGCGTGGGTAACCCGGTGCTCGACTTCTTCGGCGGCATCTACGAGCACGGCCTCACACACTTCGTCAAGAAGCACGTGACCTCCTACTACGGGGTGTCGCGCAACTGCAACAAGTGGCTGCGCCACTTCGGGATCGAGGCCTCGGGCGTGTGGTACAACGCAGTGACGCCAGAGGATACGGCCGTAGCGGACGACCGCTACGAGCGCGAATGGCCGCGCGGCGGTTCCGACTCCGAAATCGTCATCTCCTACGCGGGGCGCCTCATCGCTGAAAAGGGCATCGTCGCACTGTTGGACGCTTTCACGCGTCTGCGCGCCGAACTGCCGGACGTTCCTTTGCGTCTCGCCGTCGCGGGCTCTGGCCCCATCGAGGAGGAGCTGCACGAGCGCTACGGGTCGGATCCGGCGGTGTCGTTCTTGGGCAAGCTCGATTTCCCCGCGGTTATGAGCCTGTACCGCCGTTCCGACGTGTTCGTCTACCCGTCCATGTACCCCGAGGGCCTGCCCACCTCAATCCTCGAGGCTGCCCTGGGCGACTGCGCGATCGTGGCGACGCCTCGCGGCGGCACCGAGGAGGTCATCACTTCCCCAGCCCTCGGCTGGATCGTGGACGGCCGCACGTCCGCCGAGCTCACGGATGCGCTCGTCCCCGCCCTGCGCGAGGCCGTCACCGACCCGGTG
>CALBAF010000450.1 GCA_937926415.1 uncultured Actinomyces sp. | reverse complement strand
CCTTGATAAGGACACGCGTTCCCTGGACGCGGCCCTCGACGAGGACTCGGCGCGCGCCGCCCGCGGCGTCACGCCGATTCGCGACGTGGTCGACCGCTCTCACGCGCTCGTGTTCGGCACGCTGCTGGGCATGACCTATCCGCCCGAGGAAGGCGCCCAACGCGTCCTCGTCGCGACCCTCTACGACGGCACCGACACGCTTGAACTGCGCTGGCCCGGACGATCCTCCATCCCCGGACTGAGCGTCGGCCAGCGCCTCGAGGTCGAAGGAACCGTTGGCCGCGTGGGCGAACGCCTCGTCATCATCAACCCGCTGTACCGCGTGATCGCGGGGGAGGGCTGATGCCGACTCCGCGCTGGATGGATCAGGCCACCTCTGAGGAATTCTCCTGGTCACAAGCCCTCGGCGGCACGCGCGGCGTCATCGAAGCCACCGCGCCCGGGCTGCTCTTCGTCGTCGTTTTTGTGGCCACGCGCGCCCTCGTGCCCACGCTCATCGCGGCGTCAGCCGTCGCATTACTCGCCTGCGTGATCCGCCTCGTCCAACGCCAGGGGATGCAGCAGGCTCTCTCCGGCCTCTTCGGAGTCGCCATCGGCGTCATCTTCGCGGCGGCGACCGGGCGGGGAGAAAACTACTTTGTCTGGGGCATCGCCACGAACGTGTTCATGGCTCTCGCCTTCGCTCTGTCCGTCCTGTTCAGGAGAAGCCTCGTCGCCCAGTTCTACGGTCCGCTGACCGGCCTGCCAAAGGGCTGGCAGTCCGCCCCCGCCTACGCGTCCCTGCGCCGCAGCTGCGTCGCGATCACGTGGATGTGGGCGGGAATCTTCGCGCTGCGCGTCGCCGTGCAGGCGCCCCTCTGGTTCGCCGGCCAGGTCGCGGCTCTCGGCATCGCCAAGCTGGTCCTCGGACTCCCGCTCTTCGCGCTGGGAGCCTGGGCCACCTGGTGGAAGCTGAAGGATTACTCCTCGCCGTCCTCGTCCTCGGATTCCTCCGAGACGGGGGACGCGACCAGCTGACGCAGGTCCTCGAGTTCCGCGGCGTCCGCATCGGGCACGAGGAGCAGAAGCTCATCGGAGGCCTCGAACACGTCGTCGGCGCTCGGCGTGATCGGACGACCGTCGCGCAGGAGCGCGGCGAGGACCGAACGGGCCGGCAGTGCCAGGGAATGGACGCGCTTGCCCACAACCGGGGAATCCTCGGGCAAGATGAGCGCGTGCATCGATACGGCGGCCGTGTTGAAGGAGAACAGGCGCACCGGAACGCCCACCGACACCGCCTCTTCGACGAGGGAGGTCATGATGCGCGGCGTCGACACGGACACATCCACGCCCCACGCCTGATCGAACAGCCACTCGTTCTTCGGGTTGTTCAGGCGCGCGACCACGCGGGGGACCGCGAACTCGGTCTTCGCCAGCAGGGAGATCACCAGGTTCGCTTTGTCGTCGCCGGTCGCTGCGACCATCACGTCGGCCTCGTCCACGCCTGCGTCGCGCAGCGCGTCAGGTGAGCAGGCATCGGCGAGCACCCAGTCCGCATCTGCCACGGAGGAAATGCGCAGCTTCTCGGGCATGTTGTCAATCAGGGTGATGTCGTGCCCATGCGCGAGCAGCTCAAGGGCGACGCTGCGGCCCACCGATCCGGCTCCAGCAATCACAATCTTCATGCTCACACCTCCGTCTTGGGCGGGTTAGCCAACTGGTCACGCAGCTGCGCGGTCTCGGTCCCATTGATCGCAAAGTACAGCTGATCGTGCTCTTGGACCACCAGGTCGGGCGACGCGGTGCGGATGGAGCCCAGGCGCGAGGTGAAGACGATGCGGCAGCCCGTGAGCTCCTCGACGAGGCCGAAACTCAGTCCGTACCAGCTGGGGGAGGGCGTCGCATTGACGAGGCCGACCGAGCCGGTCGGGTGGGACCAGATGAGCGATGCATCCGGAGGGAGCAGGCGGCGCATCACCGACTCGGTGGTGCGCTGCACCGAGGCGACCGTCGGGATGCCGAGGCGCTCGTAGAGGTAGGCGCGAGTCGGGTCGTAGATGCGCGCGACCACATGTTCGACGTGAAAGACCTCACGTGCGACGCGCGCGGCGATAATGTTCGAGTTGTCACCCGACGAGACCGCCGCAAACGCGTACGCGTCCTTAATGTTCGCTTGACGCAGGCAGTCGCGGTCCATGCCCACGCCCGTCACGCGACGACCGGAAAAATCCGGCGAAAGGCGAGAGAAAGCCTTGGAATCCTGGTCAATAATCGCCACGGAATGACCCGCGGCGTCCAACGTTGATGCCAGGCGAGCGCCGACGCGCCCGCAACCCATGATCACAAAGTGCACGACTACCAAAGTACTCCGGTCCTCGCGTAATAGCCATGCGTGCGCTTCGGCGCTGCCACTGTCAGGCTCAGTGGACTACGCTTAACAACCGTGACGAACTTGTTGGCCTACGCAAAGCGCGTGCTCATCGGGCGCCCGATGCGATCGGACGCGATGGGCCACCAGCTTCTCCCCAAACGCATCGCCCTGCCGATTTTCGCCTCGGACGCTCTGTCGTCCGTCGCCTACGCGCCGGACGAAGTCCTCCTCACCCTCGCGCTCGCCGGCTCGATGGCCGCGCTTCAGTCCGTGTGGGTGGGCGTCGTCGTCGCGATCGTGCTCGCGGTCGTGGTCGCGTCGTACCGTCAGACGGTGCACGCCTACCCGTCGGGCGGTGGTGATTACGAGGTCGTCACCACGAACCTGGGCCGTTCCTGGGGACTACTCGTTGCCTCGGCGCTGCTGGTCGACTACATCCTGACGGTCGCCGTCTCGATTTCGTCGGGCGCCAACTACATCACGACGGCCGTCCCGGCTCTTCTTGGCCATGAGGTGCCGATCGCGGTTGCGCTCGTCGTCATTCTGGCCACTCTGAACCTGCGCGGCACACGCGAGGCCGGTGGCGCGTTCGCCGTGCCCACCTACCTGTACATGGCTGCCATCGGCCTGATGGTCGTCGTTGGTTTCGCGAAGATGGCGACGGGACACCTCGGTGAGTCGCCCACCGCCGCCTACGACCTCGTCACTGCTCCCGGGCATGCTGATGGCCTGGCGGGGCTCGCGGGAGCCTTCCTGCTCATACGCGCGTTCTCCTCGGGCTGTGCCGCCCTGACAGGCGTTGAGGCCATCTCCAACGGCGTGCCCATGTTCCGCCGCCCCAAGTCCCGCAACGCGGCGACCACGCTCGCGATGCTCGGTCTGATTGCCGCCTCCATGATGATCTCGATCCTCGTGCTGGCGCGTGCGACCGGCGTGAAGATCGTCGACGACGCCGCAACCCAGCTGACCTACCAGGGCGCACCCGTCCCGGAGAACACGCCGATCGACCCGGCGATCTCGCAGATCGCCTCCGCAGTGTTTGGTCCGGGCTCGATCCTCTTCATCCTCATCACCGTCGTCACCGGCTTCATCCTGGTGCTCGCGGGCAACACGGCGTTCAACGGCTTCCCGACGCTGGCATCCGTCCTGTCGCGCGATTCCTTCCTGCCCCACCAGATGGTGCGCCGCGGCGACCGCCTGTCGTACTCGAACGGCATCGTCGTCCTGACCGTCGCCGCGATCGCGCTGATCGTCGGCTTCGAGGCACAGACGACGCGCCTCATCCAGCTCTACGTCGTCGGCGTCTTCATTTCCTTCACGCTCTCGCAGCTGGGCATGATCAAGCACTGGAACCGGCAGCTGCGCTCGCGCCAGTCCGGCCAGGAACGCATGGCTGTCCTGCGCTCGCGCGCCGTCAACATCGTCGGCTTCATGATGACCGGCCTCGTGCTCATCATCGTCCTGGCCACGAAGTTCACGCACGGCGCGTGGATCACCCTGCTGATGATCGCGATCGTGTTCGGGCTCCAGATTTCGATCCACCACCACTACGAGACGATCCGCTTACAGCTGCGCGTGGACGACTGGAACGCGCGCCGCGCCCTGCCGACCCGCGTGCGTGCCCTCGTCCTCGTGTCCTCCCTGTCGCGCCCCGCCATGCGAGCGATTGCGGCGGCCCGCGCGTCCTCGCCGACGTCGATTGAGCTTGTGTCCGTCGTCGCCGACGACGAGGAAGAAAACAAGATCCTGCGCCAGTGGAAGGCCTCCGGCGTTCCCGTGCCGCTGACGCTCCTGTCTGCGCCCTACCGTGACATCGCCTCGGTGATCCTGCAGTACGTTCGCGGGCGCCGCCGCGCGGTGCCCACCGAGATGCTCGTGGTCTACATGCCGCAGTTCCTCGTCGCCCACTGGTGGGAGAACTTCGTACACAACCAGTCGGCCCTGCGTCTG
Source organism: uncultured Actinomyces sp. (assembly GCA_937926415.1). GTDB lineage: Bacteria > Actinomycetota > Actinomycetes > Actinomycetales > Actinomycetaceae > Pauljensenia. The sequence continues at coordinate 342 of CALBAF010000450.1, read as the reverse complement.
CGCGCCGCACTGCTGCGAGTCCCTGGTGTGGTGATCACCGTTGTCCCGTGGCAGCTCGGCGAGGACGACGTTGTGGAGGGTCGCCAGCGCGTCAACGACCCGTTTGCGCGCGTTGCTCCGCCTTCAGATGAATCGAAGTCCCGTACCGGCCAGCCCGGCACCACTGGCAGCGATAGCACCTCCGAGGAGAACGCATGAGCCCCCGCCCGTCCCGTCGTCGTCCCTCCCCGCGCCGCCGTCCCACCCCCGGACAGCCGCGCGAAGGGATCGGTGAGATCCTCCAGCTGAGCGTTGGCGAGCCCGCCCACGGAGGCGCGTGCGTCGCCCGCGACGAGAGCGGCC
>CALBAF010000449.1 GCA_937926415.1 uncultured Actinomyces sp. | reverse complement strand
CGGCGCGCAGCAGGTCAGCAAACGCGCCTCGCTCGCCGAAGCCCACGCCGTAGGAGTTGACGTTCTGTCCGAGCAGGGTCACCTCGATGGCGCCCTGGGAGGCCACGGCCTCGGCGAGAGAATCCACCGGCGCGATGACGACGATCGCCTCGGCGGCCAGGGAGGAGAAGTGGTCGAAGGCGCTGGCCACGTCGTCCGCGCCGAAACGATCGAGGGCCACAACCGACGTGAAAAGCCCGGCCTCGCGGGCGGCGACCTCCAGGGCAACCAGCATCGACGAGGGACCGAAGTGGGCCGAGGTCGTGGTCACGACGCCGATAATGCCCGAGCGGGCGGTCACCAGGGCACGAGCCACGGAGTTCGGGCGGTATCCCAGCTGCTCGATCGCGGCCTGCACGCGCTCACGCGTCCGAGGCGACACGCGCCCCTTGCCGTTCACCACGCGAGACACCGTCTGATGCGAGACACCGACCAATTCGGCCACGTCCGCCATCGACGGAGGACGACCATTGCGCGTCATACCGGCCTCCCTCCCGCATGCGTCCCGCTTTGTTCACATCGTAAACGACAAGCGCCCGTGACATATCACTCGCCACACTTTTTAAATAACTCGTAAAACAATCGTGCTGATCACAGAGAATAGAGGGGTCCCTTCAACAATTGGATAAAGGTCCAGGAGACACAGATGGCATCAAGCCCCTCGTCCGCTCCCCACCCCGTCGATCAAGTCCCACCCTTTGGGAAACTCACCATTCTGGGCATTCAGCACGTCCTCGCGTTTTACGCGGGCGCCGTGGTCGTCCCGCTCGTCATCGCTTCCGGCCTCGGGCTCGACAACCATACGCTGGTCCACCTCATTAACGCAGACCTGCTCACCTGCGGCATCGCCACCATCATCCAGTCGGCCGGCATCGGCCGCTTCATCGGCGTGAAGCTCCCCCTCATCCAGGGCGTCACCTTCACCGCCGTCTCCCCCCTCATTGCTATCGGCGCGGCGGCTACGCCCCCCGGCGCCGACCCGAAGACCGGCCTGGCCACCATGTACGGCTCCATCATCGCCGTCGGCCTCATCGTCTTCCTTGTCGCCCCCTTCTTCGCCAAGCTCCTGCGTTTCTTCCCGCCGATCGTCACGGGTACCCTCCTGACCGTCATGGGCACGACGCTCCTGTCTGTCTCCGCCGGAGACATCGTTGCCTGGGCCGATCGGGCCACCGATGACACAGCGAAGGCAACAGCAACATTCGAGGCACTCGGCTTCGCTTTTGGAACGATCGCGATCATCGTCATCATCCAGCGCCTCTTCAAGGGCTTCATGGGCACCCTGTCCGTCCTGCTCGCCTTGGTCATCATGACAGCCGTTGCCTTTGCGATGGGTAAGACAGATTTCTCGGGCGTGGGAGAGGCCAGCTGGTTGGGCATCACCACGCCCTTCTACTTCGGCATCCCGAAGTTCTCGCTCACCGCGCTCCTTGCCATGATCATCGTCATGGCGGTCACCGCCGTGGAGACCACGGGCGACGTCTTCGCCACGGGCGAGGTCGTGGGCAAGCGCATCGCCCCGCGGGACATCGCGAACGCCCTGCGCGCCGACGGCCTGTCCACGCTGCTGGGTGGTGTCCTCAACTCCTTCCCCTACACCTGCTTCGCGCAGAACGTCGGCCTCGTGCGCCTCACCCGCGTGAAGTCCCGCTGGGTCGTCACCGCGGCGGGTGTCTTCATGATCTTCCTGGGCCTGCTGCCCAAGGCGGCGGCCATCGTCGCAGCCATCCCGCAGCCCGTCATCGGCGGCGCCTCCCTGGCGATGTTCGCCAACGTCGCCGTCGTCGGCATCCAGACCCTGGCGAAGGTCGACCTGCGCGACAACCGCAACGCCGTCATCGTCTCCACCTCGATCGGCCTGGCCCTCCTCGTGACTCTGAAGCCCGGCATCGTGAGTGTCATGCCCTCCTGGCTGCAGATCATCTTCGGCTCCGGCGTGACCATCGGCTCGCTGACGGCCATCATCCTCAACATCCTGTTCTTCCACATTGGACGCCAGGCCTCGCCGGACGTGGCCGTGGTGGACGGCAAGAAGATCAACCTGGACGACGTCAACGCGATGGATCGCGACCAGTTCGTCGCGACCTTCTCCTCGATGTTCTCCTCGCACACGTGGCCGGTCGAGCGCGCCTGGGAGTCCCGTCCCTTCGCCTCCGTCTCCGAGCTGCGCTCCTCCTTCGAGGACGCCGTCCTGACCGCCAGCCCCGAGGAGGCCGAGGAGCTCATCGCGTCCTACACGGACGTCGTCTCCCTGGTTCTCGACGGCGCGGGCGACGAGCAGGCCAGCTCGGACACCTCGTCCCTGTCCGTCGGCGAGGTGACCACCGAGGAGGCCGAGGAGCTGCGCGCCCTGGCCGCCGCCTACCACGAGAAGTTCGGCCGCCCGCTGGTCATCTGCGTGGACAACGTGGTGGACCGCAAGCACCTGCTGTCCTCGGGCTGGCGCCGCGTCGAGCACTCCCCCGCCCGCGAGGCTCGCTTCGCGCTCGGCGAGGTCATCGACATCGCCGACCTGCGTTTCGATCAGCTGGTCGCTGACGCCAACCCCATGCGCGCCGCGTGGGACGCTGGTTTTGAGCGCCTCTGAGTAGCGCTCAGCGTCTCGTAACGACGAGGCCG
>CALBAF010000448.1 GCA_937926415.1 uncultured Actinomyces sp. | reverse complement strand
TCGTCTCCATCAAGACGAGTCAGGGCGCCCTCCGCGGCTGCATCGGGACCCTCGTGCCGTCGCAGGCGACGCTGGACCGCGGCTACGCGCTGCTCAAGACCCCGTCGGGCGCGCTCATCACGTCCTCGGCGCAGATCAAGAAGGGCGACCTCATCGAGGGCATCCTCGCGTCGGGCCGCATGGTCGCCCAGGTCGTGGGCGCCACGAACCCCGCTCCTCCAGCGGACGCGCCCAACACAGGCGCCTGACCCGCAGGCCCCGCCCCGGCCTCGTCCCACGAACCCCAGACTCAAAGGAACACAGACATGACCACGAACGACCAGCTCCCCGATCCCCAGTCCCTCGGCTACGAGGAGGCGCGCGACGAGCTCGTACGCATCGTCCAGACCCTCGAGGGTGGTCAGGCCCCGCTCGAGGACACTCTCACGATGTGGGAACGCGGCGAGGCACTGGCCGCCCGCTGTTCCCAGATCCTGGATGGAGCCCAGGAGCGTCTTTCTGGACGCACCACCGCACCGTCCCCCGAAGCACGCTAATCTAACACTCACAGATTCACCCGCGCCCCCAGGTGAGGAGACACCATGACGGTGCAATCTCAGCCCCACGTGCTCGCGATCGGCGAGGCGCTCATCGATATCGTCATCACGTACGAGCAGCCCGAATTCCCCTTCGAGATCCCCGGCGGCTCTCCCGCGAACGTCGCCCTGACGCTGGGGCGCCTCGGCCGGCCTGTGGCGCTGGCGACCTGGTTCGGCGCGGATACGCTCGGCCGCCTCATCGACTTCCACATGAACGATTCGGGCGTGTACATCACCCCGGCTTCGCGCGGCGCCTCACACACGTCGACGGCCCTGGCGCGCTTGGATGAAAACGGCGCCGCCTCCTACACCTTCGATCTCGAGTGGGCCCCGGCTGCCCCGATCGAGGTTCCAGAGACCGCGCAGATCCTCGAGGCCGGGTCTATCTCCGCGATCATTGAGCCCGGCGCCTCCGCCGTCCTCGACGCGCTGGCACGGGGTCGCGAGCACGCGCTCGTCTTCTTCGACCCGAACGCGCGCCCCTCGATCATGGGCGAACCCGCGGTTGCACTCGTCTCCCTCGAGCGTTTTATTGCCCTGGCGGACGTCGTCAAGGTCTCAGACGAAGACATCGAGTGGCTGACGGGCGGCGCGCCGATCGACAAGGTCGTGGATCGTTGGCTCCGCATGGGCCCCTCCCTCGTGGTCGTCACGCGCGGCAAGCACGGGAGCCTCGCCGTCACCTCCTCGGGCGTGCGCTTCACGAAGACCCCGAGCGACATCAAGGTCGTCGACACGGTCGGCGCGGGTGACTCTTTCATGGGCGGCATGATCGACGCCATGTGGGGCATGGGCCTGCGCGGCGCCGACGCGCGCGAG
>CALBAF010000447.1 GCA_937926415.1 uncultured Actinomyces sp. | reverse complement strand
ATTCCCAGGCGGCCTCGAAGCGCCTTGCGGTCCTCCTGGCTCATCGTCAGCGAGGTGTCCAGTCGGGGGGAGCCGGCGACGATGGTGCGGCCCCGGGAGACGTCGAGCAGATCATGGTCCTCCACCAGCGCCCATCGGGTGAGCTCATTGGGCGCCATGAGCGTGGTGCTCAGCTGGAAGTTGCGCTGCAGGTTCTCGTAGTCGAGCAGACCTCCCCGCATGGACCGTCCCAGGGTCTTGAAGGGGGTGCCGTGCCAGGTGTTGAGGTAGCGCTGCTCGCGGCGGCGCACGAAGTAGGGGGCGAAGGAGACGTTGTTGACGAGGTACCCGGCGGTGGCGAGGTACTGCATGTACTCGGTGCTGTGCAGGGGGACGAAGACGACGTTGCGACGCCCCAGCAGATCCGCGGGGATGGCGCCCAGGTCATTGACGGCCCACACGTGCAACAGGTGGGAGTACTCCGGCCGGTCCACCATCCAGCGGAAGATAGCCAGGGGGTGGCAGCCGATCGAGGCGCCGTGGTTGGACTCCCACAGCACCAGGTGGGGGCTGACGGGAAGGACCTCCAGGGCCTCGGCGTAGCGGATGTTGCGGGCGGCTGTCGCGGTGCGCCCATAGGCCCGTGGGTCCAGCCCGTCCTTGCAGCCGAACTCCTCGGCCTGTTCGAGGATCTCGCAGGCGAGCTCCACCTGCCCGGCGTCCTGGGCCAGCTGGGCCAGGACCAGGCGGTGATTCCGGTCCCCCTTGAGAACCAGCGGGAGGACATGCCGGATGGACTGAGCGGCCTGACCCGCTGCGGCGGAGGGGATCACCTTACCGGCACCGGGATCATCCGTAGAGCTGTGGGAGCTGACAGCCTCGTGAAGGCCGAGCATGACGTCGCCGATGGTGGACTCGACCAGGTCCTCCGGCCGCTGCCGAGGCGGAGGTGTGCTCTTCGCGCGGACCAGGTCGAGGAAGCCCGTGCTGGCCAGCTGCTTGGACACCGATGCCAGCCCGCGCGGGGCCGGCCCCCGGTAGGCCCAGAAGGAGGCCAGCGCCTCGTCGTGGCGTCCCAGCCTTGCCAGGCAGACCCCACGGCGATAGTTCCACCAGCTGCGTGCGGGCTTCTTGAGCGTCCGCAAGGCCTCCTGGTACGAGCGCTTCG
>CALBAF010000446.1 GCA_937926415.1 uncultured Actinomyces sp. | reverse complement strand
GGGGCTGAGAGCCGCCACCGGGCATCACGACGGCACCCACGTAGGGAGCCTGGAACACGCGGAAGGTCGTGTCCTTGAAGTACTCGGTGAGCTCGGTGAGCTCAAGGCCGAAGCGCAGGTCAGGCTTATCCGAGCCGAAGCGCTCCATGGCGTCCTTGTAGGTCATGCGCGGGATCGGCGTGGACAGGTCGTAGCCGATGAGCGCCCACACGTTCTTCAGGACATCCTCGGCGACCTCGATGACGTCGTCCTGGTCCACGAAGCTCATCTCGATGTCGAGCTGGGTGAACTCAGGCTGGCGATCGGCGCGGAAGTCCTCGTCGCGGTAGCAGCGAGCGATCTGGAAGTAGCGCTCCATGCCGGCGACCATGAGCAGCTGCTTAAAGAGCTGGGGTGACTGGGGCAGGGCGTACCAGGAACCGGGCGACAGGCGTGCGGGGACGATGAAGTCGCGCGCACCCTCGGGGGTCGAGCGGGTCAGCGTCGGGGTCTCGATCTCGACGAAGTCGCGGGCGTAGAGCGCCTCGCGGGCGGCGCGGGAGACCTTCGAGCGCAGGCGGATCGCGTACTGCTCGGGCTCACGACGCAGGTCGAGGTAGCGGTACTTCAGGCGGGTTTCCTCACCCACGTTGCCGGAATCTTCAGCATTGGAGGACACCTGGAACGGCAGGGGCGCGCTGGTGTTCAGGATTTCAATGTCGTCACCCATGACCTCGATGGCGCCGGTGGCCAGGTGGGGGTTCTCGTTGCCCTCGGGGCGAGCGCAGACCTCGCCGGTGACCTTCAGGACGAACTCGGAGCGCAGCTCGTGGGCGACACGCTCGTCACGGACGACAACCTGGGCGATGCCGGAGGCGTCACGCAGATCGATGAACGCCACGCCACCGTGGTCACGACGACGATCCACCCAACCGGTGAGCGTCACAGTCTGACCGACCAGGTCGGTGCCGAGGGTTCCAATGTTGTGAGTGCGGAGCACTGTGATTCCTTTCGTAGTTACCATCCGCGAGACAGGCGGCGGCAGTGTCATTGTACGCCTGCCTTCACAAGAGGCACGCGTGCCGCGAGTAGGATAGTCAACATGCCAACCGACGCTTCCTCCTCTCCCGACCGCGCTTCCTGGACCCCGTCCGAAATCGGCTTGGCCATCGGCTCCGTCCTCCTCATTACCCTTGTGGCCTTTGAGGAGCTCGCCGCTACAACGATCATGCCCGCGGTCGTCGCGTCTTTTGACGCGGCCGCCTGGTATCCGATTGCGTCGGGCGCGGCACTGGCGACGCAGCTGAGTGCCACCGTTATTGCCGGTGCACTGGCTGATTGGAAGGGTCCACGCTTCGTCCTGCTGGCGGGGCTGGTCCTCTTCGCCGTCGGATTGGTGGTGTGCGCCGTTGGAACAAACGTGGTTGTGTTCGTCGTCGGCCGCGCGTTGCAGGGGCTCGGCGGCGGCCTCCTCATTGTCCCGCTCTACGTGCTCATCGGAGCGGTCGCTTCCCCTCGTCACCGTCCCTCGTTCTTTGCGTCTTTCTCGTTGGCGTGGGTTCTCCCGTCGTTGGTCGGCCCCGCGATCGCCGGCCACGTGACCCAGGAGTGGGGATGGCGCTACGTCTTCGGCGTCGTTCCGCTTTTCGTCGTGATCGCCGCTCTGCCCATCGCCTATGTGCTGCGCACGCTGCCGGACACGCAGGGGCAGCGTTCCCCCGTTCTCGCAGCGTTGTCGCGCGACGCCGGACTCGTCGGCGTCGGCGTCATGCTGCTGCAGCTCGCGGGCGCTCTCGAATCGCCGTTGGCGCAGTTCGGCGTCTTCGCCGTCGGCGCGTGCATCACGGTGTGGGCTCTCCCCCGCCTCCTGCCGCGCGGCACGTTCGTGTCCCGGCCGGGCATGCCCTCGGCGATCCTGGCGAGGCTGTGCGCCATGGCCTCACAGGTTGGCCTCGCCGTCATGGTTCCTTTGATCCTGCAGCGCGTGCACGGGTGGTCCGAGGCCGCCTCCGCATGGTGGGTCACCCTCGGTTCGATCACGTGGTCGATTGGCGCGGTCGGACAGGCACGAGTCCACGATCCGCAGACGCGACGCCATCTTCCCGTCATCGGTGGCGCACTGCTGGCGATCGGCGCGATCCCCGTGGGCGCGCTCCTCGTGCCGTCGGTCCCCGTGTGGGTCGCTCTCATCGGCTGGCTTCTCGTCGGCCTCGGCATCGGCCTCGTGCACGCTCCCCTGTCCGTCATGGCACTCGAGGTGACCCCCGAGGCCAAGCACGGGCGGGTCGCCTCCTGGCTCCAGGTCGCCGACTCGGCGGGTCCGGCACTTGAACTCGCCCTCGTGTCCGTGGCCATGAGCGCGTGGGCCGCCACCGACACGGTGGGCGGGG
>CALBAF010000445.1 GCA_937926415.1 uncultured Actinomyces sp. | reverse complement strand
AAGCCCGAGCTCTTCAAGGGCCTGGCCGCTGAGGCCTGGGTGGCGGAGCAGACTCGCCATCCTTGCCCGGTGCTGAGCCTCAGCATGGCCAGGGGACGCTCCACAGAGGGGGTCCGGGGATTCGACATCAGCCTGTACAACGACCTGATGGTCTTGGGACGTAAACGGGGCCTGCCCATGCTGCGAAAGGACACCGAGGGGGCGCTGGGGGCCTTCAAGGACGTCCTTGAAGGGCTCTATGACCAGGGGGGACCGGTCGTCGTGCTGATCGACGAGTACGACAAGCCCATCCTGGACAAGATCGGAAACCTGGAGGCGGCGGAAGCGATGCGCGAGGCGCTCCGCGGCTTCTACACCGTGCTGAAGGGATGCGACGAATACCTCCGCTTCGTCATGCTGACCGGCATCTCCAAGTTCACGAAGACGGGCGTCTTCTCCGCCATGAACAACCTGCGGGACATCTCCATGGTGGAGGAGTTTGGCGATATCGTGGGCTACACGCAGGAGGAGCTCGAGGCCGACTTTGCCGGCTGGATTGGTGCCGCCGCCGAAAAGATGAACCTGACGCGGGAAGCGTTGCTGAAACGCATGAAGGACTATTACGACGGTTTTTGCTTTGACGGCGTGACCCGGCTCTACAACCCCTTCTCGATCCTCAACTTCCTGGCCGACAGGAAGTTCAAAAACTACTGGTATCACTCGGGCTCCCCTACGTTCATCCTCTCCTATCTGCGCAGCCACGGGATCGACGACCCGGAGGTCTACCGGCACAAAAGCGTCCCCGCCGACTTCGCGGACAGCCAGGAGATCGAGCGGGCCAAGCCGGAGAGTTTTCTTTTCCAGAGCGGCTACCTGACCATCGAATCCGCGGAGGAGCAGGAGCTGACGCTGGACTACCCCAACCGCGAGGTGCTGAACGCCATCTCGCGCCTGTACCTGGACAACGTCTATCGTGTGGAGGGCTTCACGGCCCTGGGCTCCAATCTCTGGCGCGCGCTCAAGGACGGGGATATCGAGGGGGCGGTCAAGCTGTACAACACCGCGCTGGCCGGCATTCCCTACCAGGATTTCAGCCAGCAAAACGAGTCCCTGTACCGTTCCCTGTTTTTGATGCTCCTGCGGGGGGCGGGGGTTACCGCTCAGGGGGAGGTTCCGACGAACCGGGGGCGGAGCGACGTCCTGGTCCTTTTCCCGAGCCGTGTGGTGGTGCTGGAGTTCAAGCTGGCGCAGGGCGCGGGCGAGGTCGCGAGGCTTCGGGCCGAGGGGCGAAAGCAGATCGAGGAGAAGGGCTATGCAAAGCCCCACGACGGAGAGGGCCGCGCCGTGACGACCGCGGTCATCGTTATCGACGCAAAAAAGCACACGGCACTCGTCTTCTCGTAGTAGGGGCAGACGAAAGGGGAAAAATGTCCCGAGAGGTC